>CAYSMU010000059.1:0-10563 GCA_964432145.1 uncultured Chloracidobacterium sp. | reverse complement strand
TCAGCGAGCTGCTCCGGGCGTCGTTAGGCACCGTATGCGTTTGAAGCCCGTCCTCCATCTGGAGCGTGTGCTCGGTCCGGCGTAAGAACTCGTATGCCGCGGCCAACTCGGTAAGTTCAGACTCTGTAAGGTGGCGGCGGTCGGTGAGCCGTGTCAGGCTGATAAGTGTATGGGGGGCGCGCAGCCACTGGTCGTTTCCGCCGAACGCAAGCTGCAGTGCCTGGGCGATAAACTCGATCTCGCGAATGCCGCCGCGGCCGAGCTTTACGTTAAAGCCGCGCCGGTTGATCTGTTCCTGATCGATCTGTTCTTTCGACCGCCGGACATTTGCGAGCGCTGTTTCGACCGTCTCGTCCCTTGAGAAGACAAGGTCCTCGACCGAGGCGAAAAGCTCCTTGAACAACTCGATCTCGCCCGCACAGCCGCGCGAACGGATCAATACCTGCCGCTCCCATGACCTCGCCTCTGACTTAATGTAGCGGGCCGTATCGCTCAGGGACATCGCGATCGCACCGAGCGTGCCGTGGGGGCGAAGCCTAAGGTCGACGCGATACGCAGCACCCTCACCGGACTGGTGGCCGACGAGCCTGACGATGTATTCGGACAGCTTGATGAAATATTCACGGTTTGTGACCTGGCCGCGACTGCCCGTTCCCGATGTCGTTCCTTCGTCAGAGTACAGGAACAGAAGGTCGATATCGGATGAATAATTGAGTTCGCGGGAGCCGAGTTTGCCGAGCGCGGCAACACAGAATCGGGCCGTCGCCGAGCGGCCTTTGCCATCGGTGACCTGCGGTTGTCCGAAGCGGTTATCCATTTCGTGACGGGCGAGTTCCAATGCCGATTCCAGGATCGCGTCGGCGAGATTGGATATCTCTTCGGTGATCTCGGCGATAGTGGCCAGCCGTCGTATGTCGCGGAGGAATATTCGCAGGAGTTCTCGTCGCCGAAAGCGGGCGAAAAGCACTTGCGGCTCCAGCGTTGAATTGGTCAGTTTGAATCGGGCGAGGGACTCGAGCAGTTCGTCGGTGGAACGCACACCCGAATCACGCCGTTTTCGTTCGAGCCACCATAGGTAATCCGGATGCTGATGCATGGTGGTGGCAAGCAGCGGGCTAAAGGCGGCCAGCGTTAATGCATCAGAAAGAAGAGCTTCTTTTTTTTCGAGCCTGGCGAGCGCAGAGGGGTGCTTCTCGGCCAACTGGCCGAGGAATCGCCTTGCGGCCTCCGGGTCAGGAAGGCCGCGGATCAAACGCTCGATCTTGTCCATTTCCTAAATCTGCGCGTGTCGATCTGGTACTTCTTAATCTTATAGCCGAGTATGCGTTCGGTCGAATCAAGCATCTTCGCGGCACGCGCGACATTGCCGCGGCTTGATTTCAGGGCATCCTGTATCAGGTCACTTTCGTACGCCTCGACCGCCGACGACAGGGTCAATCGGGTCACCGTATCGCTTACCTCGGCAGTTTGCAGCGTGGGCGGAAGGTGATGCCCGTGTATTACGTTCGAATCGCACGCGATCACAGCGCGCTCGATGACGTTCTCCAGTTCGCGGACGTTTCCCGGAAAGTGGTAGGCAGTCAGCATATCTATCGCCGGTGTCGAGATGCGAAGGATCGCCTTTCCATGCTCGCGAGAATACTTTTCGAGAAAATGGTCCGCGAGAAGCAGTATGTCAGACTTTCTTTCCCGCAGCGGAGGCAGGAAGATCGTAAAGGAATTGACCGCGGCGAAAAGTTCTGCTTCGAATTCGCCGTTTGCGACCATCGACTCGAGATCTCGAGTGGTAGATGCGATCAGGCGGATATTCGACCGCAGGCCCTCGGTGCCGCCAAGGCGTCTAAAGCTTTGCGCCGTAAGGACACGCAGCAGGTTCTGCTGTGCATTTCGGGCGAGGTCGCCGATCTCGTCAATGACCAGCGTACCGCCGTCAGCCGCCTCGACCAAGCCTTTCTTTCTCGCGGATGCCCCGTCAAACGCTTCCTTTTCGTAGCCGAACATTTCTGCCTCAAGCATTGCCGGCGGCACAGCCGAGCAGGTGAACTTAACGAGTGGTCGCTTAGATCGGAGGCTGTTATAGTGTATTGCGTTGGCGATCAACTCCTTTCCGGTGCCGGTTTCGCCGCGAAGCAGGACGGTTGAATTCGAACGAGCTACCTGCGTGACCTGATCGTAAACCTGTCTCATCTGGCTCGAATTCCCGATAATTTGGCCAAAATCGTACTTTGAACGCAATTCTTGCTTGAGTTGAAGGTTTTCCTCGGCAAGGCGGCGGCTTTCGTCATTGAGCAGTTTCTCGGTTCGGAGCGACTGAGCGATGAGTGATGCGATTATCTGAAGGAATTTTATCGCCGCATTCTCGTCCACACGGTTTGCGGCCCCGAATCCGGCGGCGATCAGCCCGCGGGTCTTTCCGCGGAGGGCGATCGGCACCGCGACGAGAAATCGGGTGCCCGAGCCGAACGCCAGATGGTTGAGGCCCGCGTCCCTGGACACATCGTCGATCGCGACGGGCGATCCGAGGCGAAAGATCTGCCAAAGAGAGCTTTTTGTCAATCGTGCCTCAAGTCGCCGAAAGTCCGCCGCCCCGAGCCCGAATGCTGCGACGAGATCGGCCACGGAACTGTCGGCTCGCCCGATGCTGACGAAAGCGATCCGGCAGCCGACTGCCCCCGCGACATCGTCGATTATTGCCGAACAGCCTGCTCGAACGCCGTCGGTCTCGGCGAGCCTCGAAGCTGTCTGAGCGATGGCCTTGAATTGATCGGTCCGCATTTTTCCTACAAGATTGTAGGATATTAACGCAACCTGCGGTAGCTCGCGTGAGGTAATGACGCTCTATTTGCCCCTGGTGCCTTTACTTCGTGCGGCCTTCTGCAACATTCGGTTACAATTCAGGACGTGGATAAACGCGTCATTATCGAAGTTCCGCAAGGCGTTAATAAGGTCCGGCTCGAGGATTTCCTGCTCGATCATTTCTCGCGCCTTAGTAAAATGTACCTTCGAGAGGTGGTGAAGAGAGAATTGTGCGAAGTGAACGGCCGGCCCGAAAATATCGGTTACCGGCTCAGGCCCAACGACCTGATCGAGATAGTCCTCGAACCCGATCGGGAAACGGCGATGCTGCCGGAGGCTATCCCACTCGACATCATTCATGAAGATAAAGACATAATTGTCGTCAACAAGCCCGCCGGAATGTTAACGCATCCGTCGCACCGTGAGAATTCAGGAACGCTTTTGAACGCCCTCGCATACTATCTCAACAGGGCTGCCTTTCTGCCATCGGGGCTTGAACACGGCCTTGATTCGCGTCCCTCGACACCGCCGCCCGCTTACGCAGGCGGTTCCGACATGATCCGTCCCGGACTGATACATCGCTTGGACAAACAAACCTCGGGCCTGATCGTCGTTGCAAAAAACGCACGTGCGCATCGAATATTGTCCGGCCATTTCATGAAAAAGCGGGTTGAGAAACGGTATCTGGCCTTGGTAGACGGAATTGTCGCCGATAGCGAAGGCACGATCGAGGCCCCGATTGGCCGTTACGACGAACTGAAACACTGGAGCGTTAAGGAGGGCGGAAAGCACTCGGAAACGCGATTCTGGGTACGTAGGCGTCACGCGGACACGACGCTGCTCGAACTGGAGCCGGTCACCGGCCGTACGAATCAGCTTCGTATTCATTGCGAGTTGATCCGACACCCGATCATCGGAGATGTCAGACGAGGCGGAAGGGAGTTTGGGCGGTTGTGTTTACATGCTTATCGACTTTCATTCCCACATCCGACTACTAGAGAGCGAGTTTCTCTCGAATCAAGCATTCCAATTGAATTTGATGTCGTTGACGGGCGGCTAGCAGCGAGAAGTTAGAGAAAGAACCTATCTTGCCACCGGCCCTAGCTTTTCATCCAGCCATTTTGTGATCGCGGGGACAGCGATCTCTGGTGGCGGGGTGTGGCCGCCGTCGTATTGGATAAGTTGTTTTGGTTCGTTGAGCAGTTTGAAGAGCGGCTCGGTCTCGATCCGCCATGAGTATTGTTCGTCGTATCGGCCGTTTATCATGAGGATCGGGACCTTGATATGCTGTGCAAAGTTGGCGACGTTTGCTTCTTCGACGCGGTCGTTATTTCGGCGTGAAAGCCCGACGGCCATTGTCACGGCGGTCTTTATGCGCGGTTCGAGCGAAACGAAAATCAGGCCAAATTCGGCCCCGGCGCTGTATCCCCAATAGGCGATGCGGCTTTTATCGATGTCATCGCGTGTTTCGAGATAGTCGAGCCCGCGATGCAGATCCTGTGCGTCGTGAACGAGGCTGTCGCGATAGCGGACCGACCTTTCCGGGGCGGGTTTGTAGTCGGCGGGAAACTCGCGTTCGATAAAGCCCTCGAGAACCACGGCGAACACCGCTCGGCCAGCCTTTATCTGAGACGCGGCAAATGTCTCAACGTGGACGGGCAGCGTGGCAAATCCGCCGTAAACATCACCCGCGGGCAGATATTGAATTACCTGATACGGCGGTTTGGTGTTCTTGGGAAGATAAAGATAGGCGATCGCCTTTTCGTCGCCGCCGCCGAGATACTCGATCTTTTCACGACGCCAATCGGCGGTCTCGACGACGTCGATCACCTTGCCGTTCGGCGGCGTTTTGTCGTAACGATAGTATGCCCTGATCGCCTGAAACTGAGCATCGGCCGTCTTTTTGTAAACGGGAACTATCTGGTCTTCGTCGAGGTTGCCTCGGTCGGCGCCGTCGCTCGTGGTGTTTTTGACGCAGCGAAATCCAAGCTTATTAGACGCAAAATCGCCGGGAAACGAAGCGATAGAGCCAAAGTTATACGAGGGATCTCCCCACGAGCCGCCCGCTGTCGTGAAGCCCTCAGAAGTTTCGTTCAGGCACCATTCGGCGGCGTTGCCCGCCATGTTGTAACAGCCGAACGGGCTCATGCCATATTCGTTTGCATCGACGGCGACGGTATCGCGTCCAGAGATATTTGCACGGCCATCGAGTTTGTCCTTTATCTGAAAATAGCCCCACGGCATGACCTCGTCTGTGCTTTGCGTGAAAGTTCCGTTGCGTGCCGCTTTTTCCCACTGAAAGATGCTCGGCAGCGACTTGCCGCAAAACTCGGCGTAGGCGGCGGCCTCGTACCAGGTAATGTCGGTCACGGGATGTTCGGCTTTGCCCTCTGGAAAGGTCTGGTTGACCCAACTTCTCGGTGCTGGCAAGCCGGTCTTGTCTTTGAAGTTTGCAACCGCGGCCTCCCACTCGGTCGCTTTGCCGTCTTTGATGACAGGAAACTTCCAAAACTCTTTTTTGACATATCCTCCGGCGGAAACGAATTCCTTGAATTCTTGATTCGAGACCTCATACCGGTCTATGAAGAAATCGGACAGGTGGACCTGAGCGTTCGCGGGCTTTTTCCAACTTACCAATTGATAATCGCCACCTGGCACAAAGACCATCTTTTCCGGTATCTCCGCGGCCGAAATCAGTTTTACTTCAACGGTAGTCGGCGGCGGGTTAAATGCCAGATCCCAATAGACCTCGGGATTGCCGGAGATCGTCCTCCGAAACGGTGCGAATCCTTCCTTTTCGACCTCAAGAATGTAATCGCCGCGCGCTATGCGAAACTTGTTCAATGGGGTTCTACCGATCAATTCACGTTTTGCGGAACCATCGGTCGAATAGCGCTTGACGTAAACACTGGCCCCGCTTTCGTTGCTTGTAACAGTCAACTCATCGGAGATGATAGGCAAAACGCCTTGAATAGCAGACTCGGGAATGTGGGGCAGCAGCGATTGAGCGAGATCGTACGCTTCGAAATATCTGCGTTCTTTTGTTAGCTGAGAGACGATTGCGAGTTGGTCGGAAGCCCAATCGACATTTCTCATCGACCGCAGGAAGTATATCGCTGTTGCGGTAACGGTAAGTACTAGAACTGCTGCGACAATGGCATACCGCCTTTTCAGCGACGTCTTAGAAACAAAATGTTTCGGCTTGCCGCCATCGAATCTTGCTAGGAACTCATCGCCGGTACTGCTCTCGCTGTGCGTAAGGCCGCGGAGCACAGCAATCAGAGCATCGCGCATTTCGGCAATCGATTGAAATCGACGCTCAGGTAGCTTTTCAAGGGCTCTGTGTACGACCGCATTCAAGTCCGCCGGGATCTGTTCGCCGCGACGCGAAGCGATCGGTGTGGGTTCATCGTGAAGTACCGCGTGCCTGACATCGATCGCTGTTTTGCCGTGAAATGCCCAAGTTCCTGTCAATAATTCGTAAAGCAAGACACCGGTAGAGAATATGTCGGCTCGATGATCGACCTTCTCGCCCCGAGATTGCTCCGGGGCTGCATAGGTTGGTGTTCCATAGGGCGAGCCGAGCGCCGTGAGTTCGGTTTGGTCGTTTTCGCCGGATTGGGTGATCTTTGCGAGACCGAAATCCAGGACTTTCACGATCCCGTTGCCGGTAACGATAATGTTATGAGCCTTGATATCGCGATGAATTATACCTTGAGCATGTGCGGCCGCAAGTGCGTCGCACACTTGTATCGCGATCCGCACCGCACTTGTCAGTTCCAGGGGCCTTCCATTGACGAGTTCGCGGACGTTCTTACCCTCAACAAACTGCATTACAATAAAATGCGCACCGCCGACCTCAGCAAGATCGTATATGCCGCAGATATTCGGATGATCTAACGCGGATGCGAGGCGCGCTTCGCGGTGAAATCGTTTGCGGGCCGTCTCGTCGACGGAAAGCTCGGGTGGAAGTGTCTTTATCGCTACGGTGCGGTTGAGTTTTGTATCGACCGCTTTATAAACAGCTCCCTGTCCGCCTTTGCCGAGTTCTGAGATGATATTATACTGGCCAACCCTTTTACCTGGTCCTAACTCAGTGCGTTCCGAAATAAACGCGTCAGCGACCTCATCGACTGCGGCACCCTCCAGATAATCGGCATCGAATGACGCCAAAAGTGACTCTACTTCGCGAAGCATCTCGGCATCGGTGCCGCAAGCACCTTCGAGATAGGCCCGTCGCTCGCCGCCCGTCCTGGAAAGGGCAGATTCGAATATGTCCTTGATCCTGTCCCAGCGTTCGCTCGAATTCATCTCGTCAGTTCGCGCTTGAGCCATGCCTTCGCTACATTCCAATCGCGGGCAGCAGTGGCACGTGAGATCCTCATTGCTGCTGCCGCGTCGTCTAGTGTCATTCCGCTGAAATAGCGAAGCTCGACAAGTTGTGCTTGCTGCGGATCGAGCTTGGCGAGACGGTAAAGCGCTTCGTCCAGGGCTATCAGGTCAACGCTGCGGGCGTCGATCCCGATGTGAACGGCCTCGTCAAGTTCGACAATAACCGCATCCGGGCCGCCGCGTTTCTCGCGGTGCTTTGTTCTGGCATGGTCGACCAGGATCTGACGCATAAGTCTTGCCGAGATAGCGAAGAAATGTGTCCGATCTTCGAAGTCCATAGATCTTTGGTCTACGAGCTTGAGATATGCCTCATTGATCAAAGCGGTCGCCTGAAGAGTGTGATCGACGCGTTCACGCCGGATGTAAGCGGCGGCCTGGCGATGTAATTCTTTGTAAACGATTGGCAGTAGGCGCTCGAGAGCTTCGGCGTCGCCGCCGCTCCATTCGCGAAGAATGCCCGTAATGTCCTGCCGCGAGTCTTCGCTCATATCGCTCAATTTACGGTGCTTGCAGATTACTCCCGACTGGACTTCAAGTCAACAAAATCAACGGGCAAAAAGTACTTTCAAAAAATATGAGACTGTTTCCCGCAGCGTATCGCAGTAACTAGTGGAGGCCGAAAACGTAGCCTTAATAAAAATCAAATAAGAGAGGAGAAAGAACAATGAAAACCAAGATATTTACCGTATTTACGATGATCGCCGCTACTCTGGCATTAACTGTCGCCGCGTCGGCACAGGCAAAGAAACAGGGTCGCAATGCACGACTTTTTGAACTCGTTCAGTCAGCTAAACAGGGAAAGGCAAAACTGAATCCGGAGATCGCCCAGCGCGTCGCTGACGATTTTGCTACTGAGGCAGTTGATGATGAGGCAGCGGCGCCTTCGATCATCGGAACCTGGAACTGCCATATCCCGACCAGTGATGGAGGAAACCCGCCGTTTGACGCACTTCAGACATTTGGCTCTGACGGTACGTTCGTCGAGACGTCCAGCCTTCTAGGAATGGGCGGCGAAGGCCCGGCTCATGGAGTTTATCAGCGGTTTAAGCGAGGCTATCTGCTGACCTTCGTACTATTCGTCTTCGATCCGGAAACGGGTGAGAGCGTTGGCCAGGTCAGGGTCCGTGCGTCTATCAGATTGACAGGCCCGAACGATTTTACCGCTAACTCTGCGGTCGACTTCATCGAGCCGGACGGCACGGTCATCCCGAACATTGATGGCGGGCCGTTCGGTGGAACGAAGATCCAAGTCAGGGGAGTATAGTCCCGTCCAACCGGCCGGGATCTCGGATCGAGTCGACAACGGACGCGGGAAGCCGCGTCCGTTTCTATTAGTTAGTTCGGCCCGGGCCGTATAGGGCCTTACCTGACATTGCACCGGTCATCTGTTGGCCGTCGAACACTACCTGGCCATTAACGATCACGGATGAGAATCCGATGGCGTACTGATGCGGCTGGTCGAAGGTCGCCTTATCACCAACCGCGGTTTCGTCGAAGATGACGAGATCGGCAGCCAAACCCTCACGGATAAGGCCTCGATCCTTGAATCCAAAGGTTTGGGCTGGCAGCGACGTCATTTTTCGTACTGCGTCCTCAAGCGAAATGATCTTTAGTTCGCGAACATAGCGGCCGAGCACGCGTGCATTATTGCCATAGCCTCGAGGATGAGGAACGCCCGAGCCGAATGCTCTTACGCCGGAATCGGACGCGATCATCGTGAAAGGCTGCCGCATAATACTCTGCACATCCGGTTCGTCCATCGCCTGATAGACCATCTGCGCACCCCCCTTTTCATACATCTCAATGAATTGTTCGATCTGGGCGTCAAGGTTGTCCTTTCCGCGGGCCAACTTTGCGATCTCCTTGATGTTCTTTCCATTGAACTTTGGTTCGGTTCGATAGCTTGCGACGTAGGCATAGCTGAGATCCTTGAACTTTTTCTTTTTAAGGTCTTCCTTTACTTCGTCGGCCACCTTTTTCCGCGTTGTCGGATCTGCAAGTCGCTTTTTTCCTTCTTCACGTCCGCCTGCGATCGCCCAACTCGGTAGTCTGGAATCGAGAGACGTCGACGATGCAGGATAGGCATACTGGTCCACCGTGACGGTCAGGCCGCGTTTACGTGCAGCCTCGACCAGCCCGATCGTCTTTGCCGTTTGGCCCCACAGAGCGCGGCTCGCGATCTTAAAGTGCGATATCTCGACGGGCATATTGGCTTGTTCGCCGATGTTTATTGCCTCTTCGATAGCCTTGACGACCTCATTGCCCTCGTCGCGAATGTGGCTCGCGTAAATGCCGTCGTATTTTGACGAGGCTTTTGCGAGTTCGACGACCTCTTCGGTTTTTGCAAAAGTACCCGGAAGATAGATCAATCCTGTCGCAAAGCCGACCGCCCCATCCTTCATTGCTTTCTCGACGAGTGCATTCATCTGAGCTTGTTCGTCAATAGTCGGGGCCCGATCGGCGAGCCCGAGGACCTTTGAGCGGACGGTATTGTGGCCGATTAGCGAAGAGATGTTCACCGCGAGCGGCGTTTTGTCGATTCGGCCGAGAAAAGCTCCGATGTCAAGGTCTGAGCCGCCGCAGTTGCCGGTGACAAGCGTTGTTACTCCCATGCGGACAAAGTTCTCGGCCTTGGGGTTGCTGTAAATGTCCTCGGTATGCGCATGGACATCAATGAATCCCGGCGCGACTATCTGGTTCTTTGCGTCGATGTAAAGTTTCGAAGACGCATTCTCCAGTCGGCCGATCCTGGCTATCTTTCCGTCTTTGACCGCGATCGAACCGCGGAACCAAGGGTTCCCGGCACCGTCGATTATCCGGGCGTTGCGGATCACAATGTCGAATTGGGTGTCTTGAGCCGGAACGAATGGTGAACCGATCCCAGAAAAGAACGTTAATAGCAAAAACAATGCGGTCTTAGGCATAAATTAAACTCCCGAACAACCTAGCTAACGGCCTTTTGTTCATCCTCATGCGAAAACTCACTGTGCAGGATTACCGGCGGCGCTTTCTTTCGAAGCCTGATGTTAAGCATCTCGACAAATACCGAGAACGCCATCGCGAAGTAAATGTATCCCTTCGGAATATGTTGGTGGAAACCCTCCGCGATCAATGTGACGCCGATCAGCAGCAGGAACGAAAGTGCGAGCATCTTGATCGTCGGGTGCCGCTGGACAAAGGCACCGATCTTTCCTGCAAATAGCATCATCGCGATAATCGAAATGACAACCGCAGCGATCATGATCCAAATGTTATTGACCATGCCAACGGCGGTAATAACGGAATCGAGCGAAAAGACAATGTCGAGCAAAGTTATCTGAATGATCACACTAGCGAATCCGGAATAGACCTTTCGCGAGGCCTCACCCTCGGCAC
>CAYSMU010000058.1:0-10597 GCA_964432145.1 uncultured Chloracidobacterium sp. | reverse complement strand
GATCGCGGGCAATGTCGCCACGGGTGAAGCCACGAAGATGCTGATCTCAGCCGGTGTCGACGCTGTAAAGATCGGCATCGGGCCCGGATCGATCTGCACAACGCGTGTCGTGACAGGTGCAGGCGTGCCCCAGATAAGCGCGATCGCCGAGTGTGTGAAAGCGGCAAAGGGCTCCGGCGTGCCCATTATTGCTGACGGCGGCGTCAAATTCTCAGGCGATGTTGCCAAGGCAATAGCCGCCGGAGCAGACAGCGTAATGATCGGATCGCTCTTTGCCGGTACCGAGGAGGCCCCGGGCGAGGTCATTCTATTTCAGGGCCGCAATTTTAAGACATACCGCGGCATGGGCTCGATCGGTGCGATGAAGAAGGGCTCCAGCGACCGCTACTCGCAGGAGGCAACGACCGCCGATTCTAAATACATTCCCGAGGGCATCGAGGGACGCGTCGCCTATAAAGGTACGGTCGCCGAGATGGTGACACAACTGGTCGGCGGCCTACGCTCGGGTATGGGCTACACCGGCTGCCGGTCGATCGCGGAATTGCAATCAAACGCAAAATTCGTCCGCATAACGTCCGCGGGCCTACGCGAATCACACGTTCACGATGTGATAATCACAAAAGAGGCTCCGAATTATCGGCTGGAGTCGTAAACCCGCGGATTTTTCCCGGAATATGGCATTTTCGCTAGTTGGGTCACCGGAAATATGTATTCTGGTCACCACAAATTGCCATTCTGGTCACTGTATTTTAACTGTTCATTCCGCGGAAAAGTGGTCCAATTTCGGCCCGGGCTATCTGCAAAAACATCAAAGACCACCGCCACGCCCATTGAGCCCCAAGGCCGCCGCTGCGACACTCGAATCGCTGTCGTCGAGAACTCTCCATAGCGACTCAAATCGACAACCGGGATCACTCGAATCGAAGACTCGACGAATCCGACCGAACGGAACGATCAGAACGAAAGGAACGAACTCAACGATGCCTTAATTTCTCCCGGCGTCTGCATCCGTCGCAGCCGCGACGCGTTGAACACAAAAGGCATGAAGCAGGATAATTCCTCAACTTCATGCCTTTCACTTGTTCCAGCGGGCAAACGGCCATACTACGGTTTGCCAAGCATTCGGCCCTTGTGATAATCCGGATAGGCGGGACGTTTGTATTCCTTTGGCGGATTCTTTTTGATCTCAGCCAGGAGCCACTCGACCGAGCGCTCGAGCTGCGGATCGCGGCCCTGACGCCATGCCGCCGGATCATATTCGACCTCGATGTCGGGTGCGACACCGGCGTTTTCGACTTCCCATTCGCCGTCCAGGCCATAGACAGCTCCGTTCGGAGCGGTTACGGAACCGCCGTCCATCAAGGTCGGGATCCGCGCAGAAGCGATCAGGCCGCCCCATGTGCGTTTGCCGATAAGTGCGCCGGTCTTCGCTTTCTTAAAGAACCACGGCATCGCGTCGCCACCCGAACCGGCCAGCTCGTTAACGAGCATCGCTTTTGGGCCGTAGATGCTGCCCGCCGGGACGTTCCAGTCTTTGCCGTCGCGAAAAGCGAGCCTTGCAAATTGCTGTCGGTTCAAATATTCCACGACGTAGTCGGCCAGCAGCCCGCCGCTGTTAAAGCGTTCGTCTATCACCGCGCCTTGTTTGTTGGTCTGGGCAAAGAAATATCGGTTAAAGTTGGTAAATCCGCCGCCGCCGGTATTTGGAATGTAAACGTAACCGAGTTTGCCGCCGCTGAGCCGTTCGACGGTGCGGCGATTGTCCTCGATCCATGCCAGGTTTCTGAGACCGCTCTCGTTCCCGGTCGGGACGACCGTCACATCGCGTGATCCGCTGCCGTCCGCATTTGGACCGACCTTGATAGTTACCTGTTTGCCCGAGGTGCTTTCAAAAAATTGATAGAGATTATCGCTGCCCCGTAGTTCCCTACCTTTGACGGCCAGCAAATATTCACCGGCCTTCACGTTTACGCCCGGGGCCGTGAGCGGTGCGCGAAGCTGCGGATTCCAATTCTCGCCGTTATAGACACGTACGAAACGGTACCGCCCATTCTCTATCTTGTAATCGGCTCCGAGCAGCCCGCCGGGGACGGCATTTGGCCGCGGCTGGTCGCCGCCGTTTATGAACATATGTCCGACCGAGATCTGGTTTAGCATCTCGCGGAAGAGATAGTTCAGGTCGTCGCGATGCTGGACGACGGCAAGGTAAGGCTCGTACAGCTTTTTGGCCTTCTCGATGTCCAGGCCGTGCGTGCCCGGATCGTAGAGGAAATCGCGCTCGCCGCGCCAAATCTCTCGAAACATCTGTTTCCATTCGGCACGCGGATCGATGTAGACCTCCATATCGGCAGTCTTGACGATGCCCTCGCCCGGACGAGCGGGAACGGAGGTCGAAACCAGATTCCACGACGGGCCCTGGCTATAGAGCATCTTTTCGCCGTTTTCGGAAACGATAAAGGCACCCACGCCGGCCTTGACCTCGTCGAGCTTGCGCTTTTCGATATCATATTTATGGATCGTCAGCCCGGTGGCGTTCGGGGTCTGCGGGATCTCGGAAATATAGATCGTTCCGGCCTTTCCGGAATAAAGATTGTTGTAATTGCGCGTCGGGATCGCCGGAATGGCGACCACGCGCTGATCGATGCCGTCGAGGTCGATACGGGTCGCCTCGGGTTCTTTCTTTGCCGGCGGAGCTGCCGGAGCGTCGGGCTTCTTGTCAGGAGCGATCTTTTCCTCATCGCTCTCGGGTGCAAGCGGCGAAGCCGCGTCATTCCGAAGAACGATCGCGTAAACGCTGCGCGAAGTCTGCCGGTCGATGCCGGTAAGGTCGGCGAAACTTATCGTCTGCGCGAGGTTCGTGCTGGCCGTGAAGAAGACATACTTTCCGCTCCGGTCGAATACGATATAGCGTGCATCACCGAGCCCGTCGGTCACCTGCGATGCCTGCCCCTTATCCACGGAATAAAGAAAGACAGAGCGGAGACGATTGTCGAGCTGCCGCACATACGCCAGCCACTTGCTGTCCGGCGACCAGGACGGAGCGAGCACATCGTCGAGCGTGCCGAACGGGTTAGTATCGACCTTTGTACTCGTGCCCTTTTCGACATCGAGATACCAGAGGTTCATGTGATTGTCGTTGTACGCGATCCGTTTGCTGTCTGGCGACCATGTCGGGTTAGAGTAAAATCCCGGCGCGCCGCCGAGAGCCACTTTCCTGACCTCGCCCATTCCGGTCTGGTCGCGAAGGTGCAGCATGTATTCGCCTGACTCGTCCGAGAAATAGGCGATCCATCGGCCGTCGGGCGACCATGCCGGGTCGCGTTCCATAACACCCGCACTATTAGTGAGATTGCGGGCGTCGCCCTTGTCGGCAGGGGCCGAAATGATCTCGCCGCGCGCCTCAAATACCGCCCGTACGCCGGTTGGCGAAACCGCCGCGTTGGCTATTCGGGCGCCGACCCTTTCGTAACGCGGCCTGACGCCGGGAAAATCGCCGGTTACGCGGATATCCAGTTTCTTTGGCGTTTTGGATCCGGCGTCGAGCGTGAAGATCGTTCCGAATTGCTCGTAAACGATCGCCCCGCCGCCGGCAGAGGCATATTTGATATCGAGTCCTTTATTGTCAATTACCTGATCGACCTTCTTAGTTTTTGTATCGTACGAGAACAGCGAGACGGTCTGGCCCACGCGGTCCGAAAGGAAATAGACCTTATCGCCGATCCACATCGGGCATTTGTCGTTGGAATTTACGCGAGGGACCTTTTCGACAGACGAATCGGCTAATTTGGCGATCCAGATAGGCTGTGTCTGGCCGCCCTTGTAATATTTCCAGTCGCTCTGCCATTGAGTAAGCGGTTCGTAAGCGATCGAATCCCCGTTCGGCGAGAGCCAGCCGCGATTGGCCATCGGCAGAGGGACCTCAGCCGGCAAACCGCCGCCATCGACGCCGATCGTAAAGAGCCTGGTGAAATTTGAACTGCTGTTCCGGTTCGAGGCGAACATAACGCTCTTGCCGTCGGGCGTCCATCCCGAAACGAGATCCGGCGAGGGATGGTACGTCAGCCGCCTCGGGACCCCGCCGGAGGCGGGAATTACAAAGACATCGACATTACCGTCATAATCGCCCGTAAAAGCGATCCAATTGCCGTCGGGCGAGAAATATGGGTTGGTCTCGATACCGATACCCGTCGTCAGGCGCCGGGCGTCGCCGCCGCTCCGCGAGACGGACCACAGATCGCCTGCATAGGAAAAGACGACATCCGTCTTGCTGATGGTAGGCTGCCGAAAAAGGCTTACCTGCGCAACGCTCGAAACAGCAGCAGCCACGATCGCTGCGCACACAATTACAGATTCACAAATTCGCTTATGCATTAATGATCTCACTCATTGGATTGTCGGACTTTGATGTTACGTAATATAGAGGTTTATTGTTCCGACTGCAATCGGCCGGCGAGGCCATTCACTGGAGTTGGCCGGCGGCGGACGCCTCTTTGATCGAATTCGGAGTGTGGATCGCAGAATGCCGAATACGAGGTATTTAACTAATTGAGTTGATCGGCAGAGACTTCCCACTCGCTGTACAGCACGCGTATCTTCTCTTCGGTTTCCGATAGCTTTTGTGTTACTTCGGCGAGGCGAGCATAGTCGGAGGCGATCTTTGGGTCAGACATCGACTTGGTAAAGGCGGCGGCTTCGGCCTCGAGTTTGGGGATCTCGGACTCGATCTGCTTGATGCGCTTTTCGAGTTGGCCGCGCTGGTTTTTGGAAAGGTTGGACACACTCTCTACAGGTCGTGTTTCCGGCTCGAGAGGCTTAGTTGCTTCTACTGACGCCGCTCCGGATTCACGGAATCGGGTCGCTACCGCATCCGAATCTGACTTCGCACGCCAATCGTGAAACTCGGTGTAGTTGCCGTTGAAATCGAGCACGCGGCCGTCCGCCTCGAACGACAGCATTTGCGTCGCAATGCGATCAAGGAAGAATCGATCGTGGCTGACCGTGATGATCGTGCCGGGATATTCGTCGAGAGCCGATTCGAGAGCTTCGCGAGCGGGGATATCGAGATGGTTCGTGGGCTCGTCGAGAACGAGGACGTTCTTTTGCGAGTGGATGAGTTTGGCTAGAGCAAGC
Organism: uncultured Chloracidobacterium sp.; assembly: GCA_964432145.1. GTDB lineage: Bacteria > Acidobacteriota > Blastocatellia > Pyrinomonadales > Pyrinomonadaceae > OLB17. The sequence goes on along the minus strand of CAYSMU010000058.1, from coordinate 5,467 downwards.
CTTCCCTTTTCGCCGCCCGAGAGATCGCGGACCTTTTTGAAAATATCGTCGCCAAAGAACAGGAACCGGGCGAGGAAGGAGCGGATCTCGACATTCTCGACGTTTGGCGCGACACGCCGCATCTCGGCGTGGACCTCGTTGCCCTCGTACAGATCGTCGAGCGACTGCGAATAATAGCCGATGTTCGTCTTGGTACCCCAGACGACGCGGCCCGATATCTCGCGGATCTCGCCGAGGATTGTTTTGAGCAGAGTGGTCTTGCCGGTGCCGTTGCCGCCTATGACGCCGAGGACGCCGCCGCGGTGAAGCGAGATATTGATGTGCGAGGCGAGAACCTTGCTCCCGTAACCGATCGAGAGGTCCTCGGTCGTCAGCACGTTGTTGCCTGTCCGCTCGACACTTTTGAGTTTGAAATTGCCGGCACTTTTCTCGCTGGCGACCGCATCGAGCCGTTCCATTCGCTCGAGCATATTTCTGCGCGATTTTGCTTGTTTGGTCTTTTGCCCCTCGAGATTGCGGCGGATGAACTCCTCGGTCTTTGCGATCATCGACTGCTGGTTCTCGTATTCACGCTGCTGCTGCTCGCGGCGAAGCTCACGCTCGATAAGGAATTTCGAATAGTTGCCCTTATAACTGACAGCCTTGCCGTTCTCGACCTCGATGATCCGCTCAGCCGTCCTGTCGAGGAAATAGCGGTCGTGGCTAATGATCACGTACGCGCGATCGTATGCCTGAAGGTGTTCCTCCAGCCATTCGACGGCGTTGACGTCGAGATGATTGGTCGGCTCATCGAGAAGCAGGACATCGGCGTTAGAAAGGAGCAGCCTGGCCATGCCGAGCCGGTTCCGCTGGCCGCCAGATAGCGTCTGCGTTTCCATCGTCCACTGCTCGCGGGTGAAGCCGACACCAAGCAATACAGCCTCAGCCTTTGCCGCGTACGAAAATCCGTCCGCCTGTTCGAACGCGATCTGCAGATCGGCATACTTCTCGAGCACGGCGTCGGAATGGTCGGTCTCCATCACCTTTTCGAGACGCCTCATCTCGGCCTCGATATCGTGAATGTGTTTGAACGCCGACAATGCCGCGGTGTGAACCGTTTCGTCCGCCTCGAGTTCGACATGCTGTTCGAGCAGTCCGAGCTTAAGGCCGTTGATCGAGACAATATCGCCGGTATCGGGCGATTCGACGCCGGTCAGAAGGCGAAATATGGTCGTCTTGCCGGCGCCGTTCCGGCCGACGAGTCCGATCTTTTCGCCAGGATTGACCTGGAACGAGACGCCGCGGAGTATCTCATTGCCTCCGTAGGATTTCGTGATGTCTGAAAAACGAAAAAGCACGTGTGTAAAAGAGTCAGAACCGGGAGCGATAGCGACTGGGTAGAGCGTTTTGGGTGCTCGAAGCCAATCTTAGATCGATCCCGGTCCAATTTTTGTCCTTTGCGCCCGGTCGCTACCGCTCCCGGTTCTGACAATACGATTTGCTATTTATTCGCCGGAGCATTAGCCGGCTTCTTGTCGTCAGCTTTCTTGTCGTCTGTCTTGGCGTTTGCGTTCGCGGCAGGCTTGGCATTTGCGTTTGCCGCCGCATTCGAGTTAGCGTTGGCAGCCGGAGCCGTGTTCGCATTCGAATTGGCTGCCGTGTTCGCCGCCGTTGCCGGGGCCGCCGGGCGTGCACCGCTCAGTTCATTCGGATTGTCGACGACCTTTTTGGCGAGGAAATTCTCGATCTTGGCCTCGTTCATCGCGATCGCCTGATATGAAGCGGCGAGAAGCTGCTTGCGATTCTCGACGAGCATTTGATTGATCTGCGGGCGAACGTCCGGGCTCTCGAGCGTCAGGGTCTCTTCCTTCTCAATGCGTTCCTGGAGTTTGAAGATGTACGCCTTGCCATTCAGCGGGATCGCATTCGTTATGCGGCCGACCTCAAACTGAGGATTCATAAACGCCGCTCCGACCTGCTCGCCGAAGTTCTGCTTGAGGTCCTGCTCGCTGATATAGCCGAGATCGCCACCCTGAAGTTTGCTTCCGTCCTCGCTATATTCGCGTGCGAGTGCCGCGAAATCGCTCGCCGGCTGCGAAACTCTGCCGAGGATCTCTTTGACCTTCTGTTCGGCCTCATTGGCGTTCCTGGTCGTGTCGCCCTGCCCGCTGTCCGACGGGTCGACCACGATCGCGGCGAGCCTGACGCCGCGCTTCTTAACGAACATCTCGGGGTTGCCCTTGAAAAATGCCTCGATCTCGTTGTCTTTAGGCGTTTCGATGCGGCCGGTTATCTTGTCGACGAGTTTCTGGATAGCAAGGCCCTTTTTGATCGTATCGCGCAGGGCTTTTTCGTCGAGGCCCGCCTGCTTCATCTGTTTGTCGAACTCCTCGGCGGAGAGTCGGCTGTCGACCTTTCTCTTATTGACCTCGACAGTCACCTCCTCCTCGGTCGGGACCATATTCTCTTTCTCGGCCTTCTGAAACATCACTTCCTGCTCAATAAGGCTCTGCAAGACCTGAAGGCGGGCGCCTGCCAGCTCGAGCGGCGAAAGCTTGCTTTCCTGGCCCTGTGCCTGCTGCTTGACCGCACGGTCCACCTCTTGCATCGTAATGACCTTGCCATTTACCTTGGCGGCGGTCTCATTCGGATCGACACTGCCGGCGGTGTTGCCCGACGGTGCGCTGCCGCATGCGGCGAGAAACATGCTCGCGAGAGCGAGTATCAGGACCGTTACGATCCCTCGGTTATTGATTTGCACGATTGCTTTTGCTCCTTTCAACTTATCCATTCTAAATAAACCAACTTGACTAACGTCAAAATCTTTTGTTATAAGTATCGTTTCGAGTTTTTACAAAAACTCTTGATACTTCGGTCCCACATAGGGAGGCAATAATATGGCACAACGCTGCGACGTTTGCGGGAAAGGCCCGCAGTTTGGAAACAACGTATCTCACGCTAACAATAAAACGCGACGCCGTTTTAACCCGAATCTGCAGCCCGTCAGGGTCCAGCTTCCTGCCGGCGGCAACGCCCGCATCAAGGTCTGTACCCGCTGCATCAAGGGTGGAAAGATTGTCAAAGCTGCGTAGTTCTATTTGAGATACATCTCTACGCTTTGGTTGCCAAACGCTCGAAATACTCGGGCGTTTGGTTTTTTGTGTAAGAGTGACCCGTCGTATGCGCGATCTGCTCTTACGCCAAAGCTATGCAGTCGATCTCGACCTTTGCGTCCCTCGGCAGCCTCGCCGCCTGAACCGTCGCACGTGCCGGCTTGTTATCGCTAAAATACCGCCCGTAAACCTCGTTCATCTCGGCGAAATCGTTCATATCCGCCAAAAAGACTGTCGTTTTCACCACATTCTCCAGGCTTGTGCCGGCCGCCTTGAGCACCTCGCCGAGGTTCTTAAGTACCTGATCGGTCTGTTCGCTGACAACGTCGGAGACAAATTCGCCGGTTGCCGGATCGATCGGGATCTGGCCCGAGCAAAATACCATTCCGCCCGCCTTGATCGCCTGCGAATACGGGCCTATCGCCCCCGGTGCGTTTGTCGTGGAAACAGTCTCTTTCATCAAAAAATCGTCCTCGCCTATTCCTCAAGCAAAAGGCGAATTCTAGCAAAATATTGGGCAAAAAGAAAGTTGGGGACTGAATTTGTAAGCTATGATCAGGCGTTTACCCGTTCGACGGCTATAACACCCGGAACGTGTTCGATCGCACCGACCACTTTGTCGAGATGCTTCTTATCGAAAACCTCGACCGTCACCTCGATCATGCCGATGTCGTCCTTTGAAACATTGGCCCGGGCGTCCCGGATACCGGTCTTGATATCGGCTATCGCGTTGGTAATGCCGGCGAGCATCCCCGTACGGTTCTCGGTCGTAGCTAGCAACTGGACCGACTGGATCTCTTCCTTATCGCTCTTGGCCCATTCGACATCGACGATCCGCTCTTTGTTGATCATGAGCTGAGACACGTTTTTGCAGCGTTTATTATGGACCACGATGCCCTTGTCGAGTGAGATATAGCCGATGATCTCTTCGCCGCGGAGCGGATTACAGCATTTGGCACGGTTGATCAGCAGATTATCGACGCCGCGAACGACGATCGAGTCTTCCATGCCGATGAACTTGCGTACGGCCCGTGTCGCGGTCTTGAGCCGGGTCTCTTTTTTGCTGTCGGGGTCGAGCTCCTTGAACTTTTCGGCACCGAGGTATTTCGCCAGCACATTGCGGGGCAGCGTCTTGCCGTAGCCGACCGACGCGAAGAGGTCCTCGGGCCGTCCGAGGCCGTATTCATTGGCGATGCGTTTGAGTTCACCGTCGTTCTGAAGGAACTTTTTCGCCGGCACTCGGAATTTCTCAGCCTCTTTCTCGAGCAGCTTGCGGCCGATCTCGACCGATTCCTCACGCTGCTGCTGCGAGATAAAATGACGTATACGGTTGCGGGCACGCGATGTGACCGCGTGGCTCAGCCAGTCGCCCGACGGGGTCGAACTCTGGGTCGTCATGATCTCGACGACATCACCATTCTGCAATTCGCTTCGAAGCGGGACGATGCGGCCATTGATCTTTGCACCGGTACACGTGTCGCCGACCTTCGAGTGGATGGCGTATGCGAAATCTATGGGCGTCGCTCCGCGAGGCAGCTGGATGACCTTGCCCATTGGAGTGAATGTGTACACATCCTTCGGGTAAAGGTCGAGCTTGAGGGTCTCGATGAAATCCTCCGAGTCCTCATGCTGCTCTGTTGTCTCGACAAGCGGCAGCAGCAGCTTTTCGACCGTCTTTCGCAGTGTGTCGAGAGCGTCATCCTCCGCCTTTTTGCCGAGGTTGCTCTCCTTATATTTCCAGTGGGCCGCGACGCCTTCCTCGGCGATGTGGTGCATTTCCTCGGTCCTGATCTGTACTTCGAATGCCTGGCCGCCATCACCGATCACAGACGTATGCAGCGACTGATAGAGGTTGTCCCGAGGTATGGCGATCCAGTCCTTGAACCGCTCGGGAACGGGCGTCCAGATGTCGTGGATCACGCTCATCGTCAGGTAGCAGTATTTCCTGTCGTTTGCGGTTATGACGCGCGCGGCGATCAGGTCATAGACCTGCTCGATCATGATCTTTTGCTTCTTGAGTTTCTTCCAGAGCGAATAGAGACGCTTGACACGCCCCTGTATCTCAACGAAAGGGACCTCATTCTCGATGAGTCTTTCGGTGATGGTCGCCTTGATCTTATCAAGCGCGGCCTCGAGTTCGGGGCGGCGGGCATCGACCTCTTTGGCGAGGCGGCGATATTCTTCGGGATAAAGATTTTGAAACGCAAGGTCCTCGAGTTCGCTGCGCATCTTACCCATACCGAGCCGGTGGGCGATAGGTGCGTAAATATCGAGCGTCTCCTGAGAAATTCGCTCACGCTTCTCAGGCATCAGGTACTGCATCGTCCGCATGTTATGCAGGCGGTCGGCCAGCTTTATCAAAACGACGCGTACGT
>CAYSMU010000057.1:0-10763 GCA_964432145.1 uncultured Chloracidobacterium sp. | reverse complement strand
TAATGACTCAATCACCACCACCAGATAATTTGCCTTTCCGGAGGGTTGTAACGAAATTATTTGGTTTCGCGTTTGTTGCTTGTTTGCTGATGAGCTGTGGTTCTCAAAAAGAGGTGGTTAGGGAGATGGTTCCCGCCCCGACTTTTGAAACCCCAACTCCCGAGAAGACAAAACCGCCTATTCCGATTGAGATAAGGAATTTAAAAGCAGATCAACTATGTAACAAGCTTGAAGACATCAAAGTTATTCCAAATCGAGTGCCAGAGGAAACTGATCCGATCTATGAATCTCTTATTTTGAAGGGAGATGAATCGATTCCGTGTCTTATTAACAGAATAACGGATAATAAAAAGGTTCCTGACCCAAGATACTCGGTTCCAACGTGGCAGCATTACGCGGTCGGTGATACTGCCGTATTCACGCTTCTGGACATCGCCTCGACTGACGACTCGGAATGGGAAAAACTGATGCTGGAGATGCTTCCACCAAGGGCTGAGAAAGAGTGGGATACTAACGGTATTTATGCCTACTTCAACTACGTCTCAGAAAAAAAGAATCGGCACCAACTTCAGAACTGGTGGAAAGACTGGTTCCAGAAGAAAAAGAAATGAGCAGGGTGAATGCAAGAACCATTTTCCAGTGTCAATAGTCTATAATTTGATATATCAATGAACGAGATCATATTTCTATTTGAAGAAGACATTGAAGGCGGCTACAACGCTAAGGCTTTGAGCGAGTCGATTTTTACGCAGGTTGAGAGTCTGGAAGAGCTTCGGGCAAATATTCGTGACGCCGTCGATTGTCATTACGATCCGGCAAGCAAGCCGAAGATGATCCGGCTACAATTTTTTAGTGAGGAAGTTCTTGCCGCGTGAGATTGCCACGGGACATCAGCGGCGTTGCGCTTGCTAGAGCTTTAAAAGCTCTCGGCTACGAAATATCGCGCCAGACAGGGGCCATATTCGACTAACGACCGAGATGGGCGGCGAACATCATGTAACCGTTCCAGCCCACGATCCGCTCAAAATAGGTAACTTTCCGGAATACTTGCTGATATTGCCCGTCATCATAAGCTCGGCCGAGATGAGCTGCTAAACAGATTAGGGTTGTAATCAAAAAGACTTAGGAAGATTTCCGCTTCCGTTCGCGTCTTTTCGCGTATTTCGCGGGAAAAAATATTTATGGCAGAACCAAACAAGATCATCTTTTCGATGGTCAAGGTCAGTAAGTTTTACGACAGGAAGCCTGTCCTCAAGGACATTTACCTTTCGTTCTTTTACGGGGCGAAGATCGGCGTGCTCGGCCTGAACGGTGCGGGTAAATCAAGCTTGCTGCGGATCATCGCTGGCACGGACAAGGACTTTAACGGCGAGGTCGTTTTCTCAAAGGGCTACAGCGTCGGCTATCTCGAACAGGAACCGAAGCTCGACGAGACAAAGACCGTTCAGCAGATCGTCGAGGAGGCTGTTCAATCGACGGTCGATCTGCTGAAAGAGTACGAAGATATCAACGCCAAATTTGCCGAGCCGATGGACGACGAGGCGATGGCGGCGCTCATAGAACGCCAGGGCGAGGTCCAGGAAAAGCTGGATCACGCCGATGCGTGGGACCTCGACTCGCGGCTTGAGATGGCAATGGACGCGCTTCGCTGCCCGCCGGCCGATACGATCGTCAAGACTCTATCGGGCGGTGAGAAACGCCGCGTCGCTCTCTGTCGGTTGCTGCTGCAGAAGCCCGATATTCTTCTGCTTGACGAGCCGACCAATCACCTAGACGCCGAGAGCGTCGGCTGGCTCGAACAGCATTTGCAGAAGTACGAGGGCACGATCATCGCCGTGACGCACGACCGCTATTTCCTCGACAATATCGCCGGATGGATACTCGAGCTCGACCGCGGCCAGGGAATTCCGTATCAAGGAAATTACTCGTCATGGCTCGAACAGAAGAGCACGCGTCTCGCACAGGAAGCACGAAGCGAGGACAAGCTGCAAAAGACGCTCGAACGTGAACTCGAGTGGATCCGTATGTCGCCAAAGGGCCGCCACGCTAAATCAAAGGCCCGAATAAACGATTACGAGGAGCTGCTCGCGACCGAATCCGAAAAGCACGCTGACGACCTCGAGATATACATTCCGCCCGGCCCGAGGCTCGGTGACATCGTCATCGAGGCACACGGCGTTTCAAAGGCTTACGGCGATACAGTTTTGTTTGAGAATCTCGAATTCTCGCTGCCAAAGGGCGGCATCGTAGGCGTTATCGGCCCGAACGGTGCGGGTAAAACGACGCTTTTCCGATTGATCACGGGCCAGGAAAAGCCTGACGCCGGAACGTTCAAGGTCGGCGAGACCGTGAAACTCGGGTATGTCGATCAGTCGCGTGACAGCCTCAACGCTGAAAAGAATGTGTTCGACGAGATCTCGGACGGACTCGATAACGTAACGCTCGGGACACGTATAATGAATGCCCGGACGTACGTGTCGAAATTCAACTTCTCAGGTGCCGATCAGCAGAAATTCGTCGGCACGCTTTCCGGCGGCGAACGCAACCGCGTCCATCTTGCCAAGATGCTCAAGACCGGTGCCAATGTCCTGCTGCTGGACGAACCGACAAACGACATCGACGTCAACACGATGCGCGCTCTGGAAGAGGCGCTCGAAAACTTTGCCGGCTGCGCCGTCGTAATAAGTCACGACCGGTGGTTTTTGGACCGCATCGCGACGCACATCCTCGCGTTTGAGGGTGACAGCCACGTCGAGTATTTTGACGGCAATTACAGCGAATACGAGGAAGATCGCAAACGCCGCCTTGGCCACGACGCCGACCAGCCGCATCGGATAAAATATCGTAGTCTGACACGGGCCTGATCCAGAAAATGCCATTGACTGCACGACGCAGCCGAAACCGACGGCCGGTGCCGATCCGAACAGATCGCGACCGGGCGATATTTCTTGGTTCGATGCTCACGCTGTTCCTGATCGGCTGGGCGTTCTTCATCAATAATCAAACTCTCTTTTCCCGGGCCCAGCCAATGATGCGGGCTGCCCTTAGTGCCTGGGTCTCGATCGGTATCACGATACTGGTCACGACCTTTTCGTTCGTATTCGTGGCGTTGTCGCTCGTCTCTGTACAATTCTCGCCGCGGATAGTCCGGCATTTTTGGCATCGCGACAGGTATCGAGCCCTGTTTCTCTGGTCGTCGATAGCTGTTTGCGCATTTTGTTTTGCGATCCAGTTCACCGAAAATCCTTCGTTGCACGCTCTCGGTCTATTTCTAGGTGCTTATCAGACATTTGTATTGTTCCCGCTGTTCTTAGGGTACCTTGCTGACAATTTGAATGCTGCCACTATCACGAAGAACATCGCGGACAGGACTGTAGCTGAGATCGACGGCGTTTACGATCTGATTCCGCTCGATCCTGTGGTCGATGCTTCTGACGGTATTGTAACTTCTGAAAAGAGCGGATTCCTTGAAAAGATCGATGCCGATCTGCTTAAACAGGTTAGGGACCGTATCGCACGAACACACCCCGATTCTTCAATACGCATTGCGAATTACCTTGGTAGTTTTATCGAGGTAGGTTCGGCATTGGTCACAATTGAACCGCCGATGGTCATCGATGATGATATTGAGGCTTTGGCCCGAAAGTGTTTTTCGATACAGAAATTTCGCAGCTTTGAACAGGATGTCGAATACGGTGTCAGGCAATTGGTCGATATCGGCATTAAGGCCATCTCGCCCGCCGTCAATGATCCGACTACTTGTGTTAACTGCATTCACTATCTCGGCGTTATTATTAAAGAATTATCGGCCCGGGAACTAACGTCACGTGCGGCGAAGGATCTGGCTGCGCACCGCATTAGGCTTAAAGAGCCGAGTTTTGAGCAGTATGTCGATGACGCATTCGATCAGATCTATCACTTTGGCCGAAATGATCATGTCATTGTCCGCACGTTGATAGGCGTGTTGGCGGAGATCACTGCATCGGTCTGCGATATTGACCGGTTACGCGTCCTAGCGAAAGAAGTCGCGGAAATGGAACTTTCGACGTTGGCACGCGGAGAAGATCAACAGCGGTTCGGCACGGCCGAACATCGAAACTATGTTCGCAAATCGCTCGTTTCATTTTATGCGGCCGCTGCGACACGGGCCGAAGCCCTTGCCGAATCGGGGCTCGCAACTGAATATCGCGCTATGCAAACGGGATTTGCCGATGCCATCGAATAGCGATCGACCGTCATTTTGATCGATGAGATCTTTTATTTTCTTTATCATAGCCGCAGCATGCATCGGGGTCTCGTGTTCGAGACCGGTCGAACCGCCGGCTGGTAATGTACCGACAATGACGGTAGCCCAGACGCAAACGCCGCCGCCGTCTCCGTCACCGACACCGGCCGTTCCAAATCTTCAGGCAGAATTGCTCGACAATCGGTTCGCGACGACAAAGTCGTCCATCGGCGATTTCGATTTCCGCAATTACACCTACGAGCTGCCGCGCGGCTGGCAAAACCCAGACGGCACGGCCGAGATAAAGTTGACCAATGGACGTGTCGCACCGGTGGCCCGCGATGTGAACGAAAAAATGGACGACGCCACCAAGGCTGAGGCCAAGCAGCAACGTCGGATCGGGATGTCGTATGTCACGGCGAGGTATTTCGACGCAACGGGTGACGGCAATGACGAAGCCGTGGTCGTGCTCAAGGTAGAAACCGGCGGCTCGGCGGTTCCACAGTTGGTATATGTTTTCTCGTGGAAGGATGGCAAGCCAGAGTTGATATGGCCATTTCGAACGGGCGACCGTGCCGACGGCGGGCTCAAAGACGTGAGATTGGAAAACGGGCTGATGGTTATCGAGCTATACGGCCAGGACCGTTTCATCCTTGGCCAGACAGAGACGGGCAAGATCACCGGTGACGAAGAGCAGCTTTGCTGCCCGCTCTATTTCACCCAAACCAAATACAAGTGGAACGGAAATACTTTCCTGATGCAGGGCAAGAGACTCACGTATTCGCTTAACGACAGGAACCTGCCCCCGCTCGAAAACTACGGAGATACCGTAAACGCCACGGCAAAGCCAAAGAAATAGGTTCTTGTGATCAGGGAGAGAAAGCCGAAGCCGTATTGCATGTGGCGTATGTGTAATGTGTACCGAGACTGGCGGTCGAATTCTTCATTAGGCCGTTTTGGGTCACGCAGAGCCGTTTTGCTCCCGTTTGAGTAACACCACTCGTCGTTGCGGGAACTCCCGACACCACAAACGTCGCGTCGGTCTGGGTCGCCGGAATAAATGCGGTGATCTGGATCCTGAATCTGTAACCGCTCTTTGCCGAATTGGTCGGAGGATTGCCGCCGACATTTACGTTGTTCGCCGCGGCAACCGTCCGATCGATCAATTGTTGGTTATAGAGCTGTGCCGCCGTTGCGTAATTCTTGTCGCCTAGTGTCGCATGGTACACGGCCTGTGCTGAACTGATGGTACGCAGCGTACGCAAGGCTGACGCTTGATTCGCTGATCGACGCGTTGCCAGCAGATTAGGGATCGCGATCGCCGCGATCATAGAGACAACCGCCACGACGATAAGTAATTCGACTAGCGAAAAACCCTGATTTTTGTCGCGTATTCTCATGGAAGCTTTCCTAAGGAATCAGAAGTTGCGGGAGCAATAATGACACCTTTTTATTTCAAAAATCATGCCTAGAGCCTGTCATTCTCTTTGTGATGGAGTAACTATCTGTATTGACAACACTTAGCTTTCATTAAGCCAATTCCCTAAAGCATAATAAACAACCCAGATCTTCCCTAAACCAGACAAAATGACAGTTTGCGGGTGACAAAAAATGTCACAACGGATGGATATGATGCTATGGTTTTGCCGGATCTATTGTGCCCGATAACCGTTTCGGGCACGGACGACGGTTTCCGGCCTGGAGACTTTCACCTTGAGTTCGTGAAACGGACGACTGGCGGATTCGTCCGGCGGATAGAAGCCGAGCCGGTACTGATAGCGAAGTTCGTCGACGATCGACGCAAAGAGATTTTTGAGTTTTCCGTCTTTGCTGGCCGCAAATCTCCCGGCGGTCGTGTCGGAAAGTTCCTGCAGAAATGCTTCCGCATTGTTATTAAGACGCTCCAGCCGTTCGCGAAGCCAATCGTCACGAGGGTCGTCACGGCGCATCGGCGGCATACGCCCGGCGAATATCCCGCCGCGTCTCCCGCGGTCGAACATTGGCCGCTGCATCCTTTCCTGCGTCTTGAACATTATCGAATATATCATCGTGTCGCTTTCCTCAAGCCGGTAAAGCAACTCGCTGCGGCCGATACGGCTATCGACATCCTTTCCGTCCGTCAGCAGAATGATCGCCTTACGTCCCGTCAGGCCGCGAAAGGCGCCGCTGACCGTTTTGTAAACGGCATCACGCATTGTCGTACCGATCAAACCGCGCTCAGGGATCTCGGCCTGCTTGATCGCGCGTTTGAGCGTCTCCTGGTCCGATGTGAGCTGGCAGAGGATGTGTGTATCGAAATCGAAGCTGACTATCATAGCGCGGTCGGACGGCGAGAGCAGCTTTAGAAACGATCGTGCCGAATCCTTGATATCGTCCAAAACCGAGCGCGTGCTCTGGCTGGTGTCGATCAGCAGTGCGACGTTTATCGGCTCCTCCGCAGCTGCAAAGAACTCGATCTTTTGCTCGATACCGTCCTGAAAAACCTTAAAATCACTCTGTTGAAGATGCGGAATATAACGGCCGTTTCGGTCGCTCACGACCGTCGGAACGCTGACGAGCCGCGTCTCGATCTTGATGGTCTCATCCGTGCCCTGAGCGCTAAGGCCAGTCGAGCCACCGGCAAGCACGGTCAAAAACAGAAACACCGAAAGAGAGCGTAACAGGATCATTTGTTCACAGGTAAGATGGCCTGAACCGTCGGAAAGTCTAGAAAATTTCTAAGGATGCTGCAAGCGGAGTTTTCCGCGGGCAACGCTACCGGCGGGTAAAAGTCCGATTCGGGCGCGAAAACCTACGCACCATGAGTGAGTATAACTTATATATTGGCACAACAGATCTAAACGAGATCTCAGTGGATAAATTCGCAAAAATCGGACAAATTGGGGTTGTTATCCGTTGTCTCATCCGCTTTATTAATGCGGCACACTTGTTGCACTAACGGGGCAAGGAGAAAAACATGGAAGCCAACACTCTTGATCGAATTCAATTCGCATTCACGATCACGTTTCACTATCTTTTTCCGATGCTCACGATGGGCCTGGCGCCGCTCATCGTCATCTTCAAGACTCTCGCCATAAGGAAAAAAGATGAGCGCTGGAACGAGGTCGCTCGTTTTTGGGGAAAGATCTTCGGGATAACGTTTCTGTTTGGTGTCGTTACCGGTATCCCGATGGAGTTTCAATTCGGGACGAACTGGGCCAAGTTTTCCCGGTACGCCGGAGGCGTGATCGGACAAACGCTGGCGATGGAGGGAACTTTCGCGTTCTTTCTCGAATCGGCGTTCATCGGCCTGTTCTTATTCGGCGAGAAACGGCTGGGGCAGACGCTCCATTGGCTGGCCGCCTTTCTGCTTTTTATCGGCACATGGCTGTCCGGGTGGTTCATTATTGCGACGAACGCATGGATGCAGCATCCGGTCGGTTACGAAATGGCTGCGGACGGCTCGGTCCAGCTCACCAGTTTCTGGGCACTGGTGCTGAACAAATGGGCGATCTATGAGTACATGCACAACATGGGCGGCGCGGTCGTCGTCGGCTCATTTGCCGTGTCGGCGCTCGGTGCGTTTTACATACTGTCAAAGAAGAAAGAGGAATACGGCAAGCTGTTTCTAAAGGTCGGGGTAACTGCCGGCGTTATCGCGAGCATCTGGATGCTTTTCCCTTCGGGCGACCTGCAGGGAAGAATGATCGCCGAGCATCAGCCGGTTACGCTCGCTGCAATGGAAGGCCTGTTTGATACCAAGGAAGGAGCACCGCTCGTGCTGATCGGCCAGCCGGACATGGAAAAGCAGCGGCTCGATAATGCGATCCATATCCCGAAAATGCTCAGTTTCATCACCTATCAGCGATGGGACGCCAAGGTCCGCGGTCTCAATGAATTTCCAAAGGATCAGCACCCGGACAACATTCCTCTGCTCTACTACAGTTTTCACATAATGGTCGGCCTCGGGACGATATTTATCGCGATAATGGCTGTCGGAGCATTTTGGCTTTGGCGCGGATGGTTGTTCGAGTCGAAGTGGCTGCTTTGGATCTTGATGCTAAGTTTCCCGTTCCCGTTCATAGCCAATACCGTCGGCTGGATGGTCGCGGAACTCGGACGCCAGCCGTGGCTCGTTTACGGGCTCTTCCGCACTGAACACGGCCATTCGCCTATGGTCTCGGGCGGCAATGTTCTTTTCACGCTGCTCGGGTTTTTCGGCATGTACACCATTCTCGCCCTGCTCTATATCTTCCTAATGTTACGGCGGATCGAGCACGGAGCGGATGAGTTAGGCATGGCCGCGGTCGAAAACGAGGTCGTAGGAGGCTGATATGGAAACAGTATGGTTCATGATAGTCGCGTTCATGTTGGTCTGCTATGTCATCCTCGACGGGTTTGATATCGGAGCAGGCATAATTCACTTTTTCGTTGGCCGTGATCACCGCGAGCGAGCGGCGGTCATACGTTCGATCGGGCCGGTATGGGACGGCAACGAAGTCTGGCTCCTGGCCACGGGCGGTACCTTATATTTTGCGTTCCCACAGCTGTATGCAGCCGGCTTCAGCGGCTTTTATCTGCCGTTGATCATGGTCCTTTGGCTGCTCATACTGCGTGCTGCGGGCATCGAGCTTCGGCACCAGCTCGACAATCATCTTTGGACGAGCTTTTGGGATTTTGTGTTCTCGATGGCGAGCATCCTGTTGGCTATTTTCTTCGGTGCCGCACTCGGCAATGTCATCCGCGGCGTACCGCTTGACGCTACCGGTTACTTCTTCGAGCCGCTGTTTACTCATTGGGGGACGACCGGAGAGACGGGTATTCTGGATTGGTTCACCGTCCTCTCGGGCGGGGTCGCATTTGTTGCACTCGCGGTCCATGGCGGCAATTACGTTGCGCACAAGACCGAGAACGAAATGAACGAGCGTGCCCGCCGCGTTGTCAGTGTCGGCTGGTTCGTTCTCGTGATCGTTACCATAGCGAGCCTCGCGGCCGTGATGGTTGTGCGGCCGCAGGTGCTCGATAACTACTATGCCCTGCCGGTCGGCTGGCTGATCCCGGTCATGGTGGTCGCCTCTCTCGGGGCTATTAAGTATTTCAACGCGAAGGGGGACGATAAGCGTGCATTCCTTTCCTCGTCCGTCTATCTCGCGATGATGCTCGGCGGTGCGGTTTACGGGCTTTATCCGAACGTGTTGCCCGCTCTCGATCCTGCGCACAGCCTGACGGTTCACAATGCCAAGGCCGGTGCATACGGACTCTCAGCCGGATTGATCTGGTGGCCGATCGGTATTGTGATCGCCCTCGGATATTTTGTCTTTCTGTTCCGGACCTTCAAGGGAAAGGTCGCGGTCGACGACCCGCACTAGTCGTCGTTCAATCCACCTCCACTTGACGGCCCGCGTGGGCCGTCTTTTTTTGGAATATTTGTTCACTTTATATTATAAAGTACTTGACATACCAGATTACTTGATGTAAATTGTGGACGTTATGGCGAAAACTAGTGCATTGCGAAACGCAGAGGAAAGCAGCCAGCCGATAAATTTGGGTGACCGGGCGATCGACAATCTGGAGTTCATTCGCGAGACGATGGAGCGTTCGACGAGCTTCACGGCCGTGCCGGGCTATGGAGGAATGCTGATGGGCGTGACAGCGGTCGTGGCCGCGTACATCGCTCATCAGCAGCCGCTTGTTCGCGATTGGTTCGTTACGTGGCTTGTCGAGGCCGCGCTCGCCTTTGCGATCGGACTGCTCGCGATGTGGCAGAAATCCAGGCTTGGCGAGACGTCTCTTTTATCGGCCCCGGCCAGAAAGTTCGCGTTGAGCTTTGTGCCGCCGCTCATTGTCGGCGTCGCGATCACGCTCGGCCTTTGGCGTTACGGATACTACGAGATGATGGCGCCCGTTTGGATGCTCTGTTACGGAGCGGCGGTGGTCTGCGGCGGCGCGTTTTCGGTGCGGGTCGTGCCGGTAATGGGCTGGCTCTTCATCGTTATGGGCGCGGCGGCATTTGCTCTGCCGGCGGCGTTCGGCAATTACCTGATGGCGGCGAGCTTTGGTTTGACGCACATCATTTTCGGAGCGGTGATCGGCCGCCGATACGGCGGTTAAACGAAAGGAATTTTATGAACATTCAGAACATCAGACTCACCGGTATTGTGCTCGCGGTCGGCGTGCTTCTGCTGATCCCTCTGGTAGCGAGGTTTCCCTGGTCTCCGGCAGATTTCGTTATCGCCGGCGTACTGCTGCTCGGCACCGGGCTCGCGTGCGAGATCGTATTGAGAACTGTAACGAGGCTCCAATACCGGCTGGCGATCTGTGCAGGCATTTTACTCGTGCTCTTTATTATCTGGGCGGAACTCGCGGTCGGTCTCATCGGGACGCGGTTTGCCGGCAGTTAGGATCAAACCATATAGGAACATGGGTCACACAGAAGCTGCTGACCGACTTATTTGTCCTATGTATCTATGCGGTTAAGAAGAAACATGGCTAAGAAAAATTCAGCTATAAAATTCATCGGCGGGGCAGAGCCAAATACTCTACATGTCGCGCGTGCCGC
>CAYSMU010000056.1:2395-10890 GCA_964432145.1 uncultured Chloracidobacterium sp. | reverse complement strand
GAGAAAAGTGCCGAGATCCGACAGATACTGACACGGCAAAAGTTCGGCGCCGCGATAGAGAGATTTCTCGATGAAGCAAAACGCCGTGTCAGCGTCGATATATTGATGCCGATCTAACGACTATACGGCATCGGTCCAAAACCGACGGCGGCGAACCTTGACCTGAGTTGAGAGTAAACGTATTATCGTAAATTCGCTGCCGGAGTGGCGAAATTGGTATACGCACTAGACTCAAAATCTAGCGGGCTTAACGCCCATGTCGGTTCGAGTCCGACCTCCGGCACCATCAAATACAAGAAAAAGCCCGGTCGATGGCACCGGGCTTTTCTCGTAATGTACGCCGATCAATAGCGATACCAGGTATAGGTCTCATTCGATCCCTGAATGCTGACCCGCAGTTGATTGCCCTGACGCACGATGTTGGCACGGCTGCTGCCAAGCGTAAGAACGCCGTTCGAGTAGGTGCCGTTCGTGACAATACCGTTGGCGTCAACCGTGACATTGCCGTTGCGATCGATGATCATCGTCCGGCGGTCGTTCCCGCTGGTCCAACGCCAGGTTCCGACGACGCTGTTGTTGTCCCAACCGCCGCCGCCACCGCCGCCCCACGGGTTGCGTGAGTATTCGGTCGTCCTGCCGCTCGACTGATCATAGAATCTCATATTGTTGCCGGACCGGCTTATGGTCGCACGGGCCCCGGCAAAATATACGGCACCCTGATAGTAGCGGCCATACGTCGTCCGATCGTTAACGATAAACGTGATCTGGCCATTCCTGTTGATCGTCATCGAATTGCGGGATTGGTCCATGGCATACCATGTGCCCTGGGCCCAACTCGGCGGCTGGCTCATCGGGCCGTCCCAGTCGTTGCCACCGCCACCGCCACCGCCGCCAATACCGCTGCGCGAATAATCGGTGAATGCCCCCGTCGATTGGTTGTAGAAGCGAAGATTGTTGCCGATGCGGCTGATCGTGCCGCGAGCGCCGCCGATATAAACGGTCCCCTGATAATACCGGCCGTACGTGATCTGACCGGCACCGAAATCAAATGTGACGCCGCCGTTGCTATTAATAGTGAGAATGCTGTTCGAACTATTTAGCATGATCCATGTGCCAACGGCCCAGCTCGGAGGATTAGTCGTCGGGCCGCCCCAATCGCCCGGCCCCGGGCCGACTCCGCCGCCGCCCCAACCGCCGCCGCCATTCCAACCGCCGCCGGCGAGGCCCGGCAGGTCATAGGTATCGGCAACGACATTGATGTCGCTGCGCATTGCCCGCCATTGACTCTCGATATTTCGGCTGAACGGGAGATTGACGATCATCGCGTTGACGGGCTGCGCCCGGTTGAGCATTTCCTGGACGTTTGAGCGGCTTTCCCACCACGTCTGAAAGCCATTGAACCGGCTGCGCAGACGATCGAGAGCATCTTCATAGTCCTTGACCAGTTGGTTGTACCGGTCTTCGGTTTCTGTACCATTCAGTTCGCTCCGGTCCATGTAACGGTCAAAATCCCTGCGAAATGTGTTGCTGCTCCGCTCGAGACGATCGATGTATCCCTTAACCGTGCTTTTGCTGTAAACGTTTGAATATCTTCCCTGAGCGCTCGCCGCGACGGCGAGTACACCTACCATGCCGAGCAGGAAAAGCCCGGCCATTAAATTTCTCAATATCTGTTGTCTGATCATACGGCCTCCAGTGAAAAAGACTGCGGAAACTACCCGCACGCGCATTGAGATGCCGTACGGGCCGCACGAGATCGATAAAAAAACTGCCCCGGAAAAAACCTCAGCTAACGCCGATGGGTTAATTGTATTAGGATTCTATATAGCTAACAATTCATTCAGATCGAAAGCCCCGCACATGAGCTGATGCACTTATCCGACTTCGATTTTTCATTGCCTGACGCACTCATAGCCCAGCAGCCGGCCGAGCGCCGCGACGGTTCGCGGATGCTGGTCGTCGACAGGTCCGCGTCGACATTTTCAGATAGAGTTTTCACAGACATTTCTGAGTTTCTTGCGCCCGATGACGTCCTCGTGCTGAATAATACCAAGGTGTTTCCCGCGCGCCTTTTCGGCCGCACGCCGACCGGCGCCGGTATAGAGATCTTTCTGATCGAGGAAATGCCGGATCGCTCCTGGCGGGCACTTGCCCGGCCCGGCAGGCGGCTAAGGCCCGGCAAGGTCATCGAATTTGGCGCTCGACTGACGGCGGTGGTCGCAGACAAGGAACCGGACGGAAAGGTGGTGATCCGTTTCGATACCGACCGGGACCTTTTTGAAACGCTGGACGAGATCGGCAAAACACCGCTGCCGCCATATATCCGGCGGGACGCCGCAGCCATTGATGAGGACCGCGAGCGTTACCAGACGGTCTTTGCCGCAAAGCGCGGGGCGATAGCCGCGCCGACCGCAGGTCTTCATTTCACCTCGGAGATCCTTCGATCGCTCAGAGAAAAGGGCGTGACGATCGTCGAGATCACGCTGCATGTCGGTTACGGGACCTTTGAGCCTGTACGGGTAGATGACCTCTCTCAGCATCGCGTCGCCGCCGAGCGGTATCACATAGGTCAGGAAGCGGCGGACACCTTGAACAGTGCTATGACTCGCGGCCAGCGCGTCGTGGCAATAGGTACGACAACGACGCGGACGCTCGAAGATTCGATGTCGCGAAACGGCCGTATCGCGTCCGGATCGGCCGAAGCCATGCTGACGATCACGCCCGGGTATGACTTCAAAGCGGTGGGTGCCCTGCTCACAAATTTTCACCTGCCGCAGAGTTCGCTGCTGGTCTTGACTTCAACTTTCGGCGGGCACGAACTTATAATGAGTGCTTATCGGCATGCTGTTGACCAAAGGTATCGATTTTACAGCTATGGCGATTGTATGCTGATCGTCTGACAAAAGATGGCCTTTCTGGATACAATTCGGAATTTCTTTGTTCCGTCATTCGCCGCGGCGGCTGAGGACGTGATCCCGGCACCGCCGATGGAGTATCGCATACGCCCGCTGACGATCGATCATCTGCCCGAAGTGCTCAGGCTGAACTTGCGGTGTTTTCGCGAGGGTGATAATTACACCAAACATACTTTCAATTTCCTTCTCAATGAGCCGCGAACCATTAGCTATCGCATGGTCACGCCCGCCGAGGAGATGGTCGGATTTGCCTTTGTGATGGTAAACGAAAATAACGCTGCCCACCTGACGACGATCGGCGTGGCACCGGAACACCGCCGCCGCGGGATCGCCGGCCGCCTGCTCGACCATCTCGAGTCGTCGCTGAGGGCCCGCGATGTCGGCACGCTGATGCTCGAGGTACGCGTCAGCAACGAGGCCGCTCAGGAACTGTACCGGCGGCTCGGATACACGGTCGTTCAACGTATCGGGAAATACTACAACAACGGCGAAGACTGCTTTCTGATGATGAAGCCGATCTTTTAGTGCAACACCAACGCCTGAAAATCCCGCGCGTTTACCCGATCACGGATGTCAGGATCTCGGGGCTCTCACACGCCGAGCAGGTCCGCCGCCTTATCGCCGGCGGCGCGACATTCGTCCAACTCCGCGAAAAGTATGCCGCGCCGCGTGACTTTCTCGACGACGCCCTTGAGGCTCTCGCGGCCGCCCGCGAGCATCGCGTCAAGGTGATCATTAACGACAGGGTCGACATTGCCCTTATCGCAGGTGCGGACGGCGTTCATCTGGGCCAGGACGACATGCCGCCGGACAAGGCACGCGAGGTGCTCGGCGACGGAGCCATCATAGGATTTTCGACACACTCACCGGAACAGGCACTGAGGGCGATGGAGATGCCGATCGATTACCTTGCCATCGGGCCGGCCTTTCCGACCGGAACGAAGGAGGATCCTGATGCGGTCATCGGCATCGAAGGGATCCGTAACGTCCGAGATATTGCCGTCGGTATGCCGCTCGTCGCGATCGGCGGCATAACTCCGGAAACAGCCGCATCTGTCCTCGCCGCCGGTTGTGACTCCGTCGCTATGATCGGCGCGATCGTCGGCAAGCCGGATTCGATCACCGAAACTGTCCGAAACCTTCTAACGCGGCTGAAATGATAAATATTGTTGTGCAAAGTTAAAAATTGACTTGCTTTTCGCATCAGGCTTCGCACATAATACCGTAGGACAGCATTTTAGCTTCGCCGCTGTCACACACAGGCACTTCCAAAGCTACCTGCCACGAAAATCCTTCTCCTGGAGTAAACCCAGATCATGAGCTTGCTAGATATAGCGCCAATCATCGAGCAGATGCTGCTCGTCTCAGAGAATGTAAGCGACCTCAACTTCTCGTGCGGGCAAAAACCTCAGGTCGAGATCAACGGTGTTCTCTATCCTGCATCGCCTATCGGCCTCGGCAAGCTGTCGGCGTTTCAGACCGAGATGATCGCAATGTCGCTGATAAGGGATAATCCGGACGCGGCAGCTCAGCTCGTCAAATTTCGCACGGCCGACCTGAGCTATGCGCTGCCGGGTAAATGCCGCTTTCGTGTGAACATCTTTCAGCAGAGAAATTCGTTCTCGATCGTGATGCGCGTCATCCCGAGCGAGATACCGAGCTTCGAGCAATTGCGCCTGCCGGCGCAGCTTGCCGAGATAGCCAACATTCGAAATGGCGTCGTTTTGCTGACCGGCCCGACGGGATCCGGTAAGAGTTCGACACTCGCCGCGATCATCGACCGCATCAACGAGACAAAGGCATATCACATCGTTACGATCGAAGACCCGATCGAATTCCTGCATCAACACAAAAAATCGACCATCAATCAACGAGAGGTCGGAGCCGACACAAAGGACTTTGCTTCGGCGCTGCGTGCCGCACTCCGCCAGGCGCCCAAGGTAATCCTCGTCGGCGAGATGCGAGACCTCGAGACGGCCGAGATCGCTCTTGAGGCCGCCGAAACGGGCCACCTCGTACTATCCACGCTGCATACTATCGACGCCTCAAAGACGATCGACCGCATCATCGGCCTTTATCCGAAGAACGAGGAGAAGATCATCCGAACTCGCCTCGCTCAGACGTTTCGGTACATCGTCTCTCAGCGCCTCATACCAACGGCCGACGGTCGGGGACGTATCGCGGCGGTCGAGATCCTGAAATCCAATCCGCGTACCCGCGAATATATTGAAAAGGGCGAACAGGAAGGCAAGACCCTGCTCGACGCGATCCGCGACGGTGAGATAGACGGAATGCAGGACTTCGACTCGGTGATACGCGACCTGATCGAAAAGGAACTGATCACCATGGATGACGGCCTGTCATTTGCCACCAATCAGAACAACCTTTTGCTTCAGCTCAAGGGCCTTTCGTCCACCGAGGATTATGTCAACGCGGGCCGGCCCAAACCCTTGCCGAAGCCAATGATACCGCCGCCGCCCGTTGAGAACCCCGACTCGGTCCTCAACATGATGGAATAATCAAAAAATATGATCATCAGATGTGACAATTGTTCCGTTTCGCTCCAATTGGATGAATCGAAGATCCCGAGCGGAAATTTCTCGGTCCGGTGCCCTCGCTGCCAAAACCTGCTAAGGGTCCAGAAAGATGCATCGGGCAAGGGACTATCGACGGTCGATCAATTGGCCGCGAATCAGCCGGCCGCGGTAGCAGCTGACCCGCCGGGGTTTGCCGCAAAGGAATCTGAGATCCAGATCAATCACGCATTAAGGTCGCTGATGACCGCGTTGCAGACCGATAAAGCGGCTATTGAAAGCGACGACGATGACGAAAAACCGCGGCGGATCTTACTTTGCCTTGGCGAAAAGACCGAGGAGACCGCAAAGATCCTCGCGAAGGCCGGATACAAAGTGTATGTCGCGCAGACGCCCGCTCAAGCCAACGAACGGCTCCGCGAAGGCAAAACGGAATTGATGATATTCTCGCCGGATTTTGCACCCGAGATGGGCGGGGCCGCGGTCATTCAGCAAAAGGCGAACGCGATGTATTCGTCCGAACGCCGCCGTCTGTTCCTGATCTCGCTCGAAGACAACGGCACAACTATGAATGCTCACGACGCGTTCCTCAGAAACCTGAATCTGATCGTCAATACTAACGATCTGTCTCAGCTGCCGTTGATCCTGAACCGTGCGGTGGGCGATTTTAACGATCTTTACAATTACTTTAACAAGTCATCCGGACTCTCACCGATCTAAGGCCGGGCCTTTAGGTCATCGACAATTCACAGACGAGCATTTCGAGCTGCATACGTGCTCCCGCGGGACCGCTGCCGCCGACGGAGGTCTTTATGGCCAGGTCGGTCTCGGCGAGCCGATCGACCGCTTTGATGAGCACCGCGGCATCGGCACGGCGTGCCGCGGCGAGAAACGCTTCCTGATCGTTGTAACGCATCTTCAACGCCTTTGCCACATCTCCGCGGTCGGCACCGCGTGACATCATGTCCTTGGCGATGAGCAAACGCCGAAAGTTGTAGGATATGAGGCCCAACAGTGCGAGCGGCTCTCCGCCGTCATCGAGGATCGTCGCAAGCGCGGCCAATGCCTTTGACCGGCGGCCGGCCACCATATGATCTGTGAGCTCGAAATTGGTGATCTCGCGTGAATGCGGCACGAGAGCATTGATCAGGTCGGGGGTTACAATACCTCGCGGCAGCGCTGCCGTCGACAGCTTTTTTATCTCATTGGTGAGCCGTCGAACGTCCGGCCCGATCTGCGAGAGCAAAAGCCTAAGTGTCGGCTCATCGATCTCCGCCGAGGCCTTTTGAAACTCTGCCCGTGCCCACGTCGCCAGTTCGCGATCATCGAGACTCTTAAATTCGACCGCCGTGGTGTTTTCGCGAAGGAGCTTTCCCAACCTGCGAACGCCGTTCAGCTCGTCCGCGACGAAGATCACGACAGCCTCGGGTGATGGGTCGGCGAAATAACCTGTCAGGATGGGTTCGTGCTCTTCTTTGATAGTGTCCCGGATACCGGTCGCCGATATCCGAACATCCGTTATCCGGATCACCCGTCGTGATGCCATCATGGGGAGCTGCCGGGCGGCGGCAAGCGCTGACTGAAGGTTGCCGTCCCCATTGAGACTGAATGAAGACTCGTTGAAGTCGCGTAGATCTCCGTCCGCGAATGACCGGTTTGTGATCGTATCGGCAGCGGCATCGCGCAGATACGTTTCGGCACCGAACAGTACGTATACCGGTGCGATCTCGTGCCGTTTAAGCTGATTCCTAAGATCTTCGCGAGTAAGTAACATAAGAATCGAGTCGCCGTCGGAGTGCTATTTCTTCTCTTCCTTCACGCCGATGCCGTTAACGAAAGCCGAGACCGCTGCCTCGGCAAAGGCGCGGGCCATGCGTTCCACGGCAGGATCCTCCTCATTAAAGAAAGACCGCGGATCCGACGTAAACTCGAACGAATCGCGAAAGATGAAATTCTGGTTGTCGTAAAGGATCTTGTTCTCGCGAAGGTCGCGGATCGTGACCGCCGTGACTATCGTGACCTCATAGACACGGGCGCGTCCCTCGCTGTCGAGCAGGACGCCGGTAAAGTTAAAGTCGCGAATAGTGCCCTCGAGTACGGCGTCGGCCCCGGCACGTGCGCCCTGGACCTTAAGGCCGTTGCCCCGGCGAATGATCTCGCGGGTCACAGCCTCGGTAAAACGCGAATCCACGCGGTATCTCAAACCTCTCGCCTCGGTCTGGAACGCCGGCACCGCGACGACCTTGATATTCCTTGGCAAGCCCGAATTGGTCACCGGTTTGTAACAATCGGTAAACCCCGACCCGACGAAGACCACAAGGGCCGCAAAAACATAGCGTAGATACGTCATTGGACTAGGACCTCTTGAAGAGCTTTCGACCGAGCCAAAGAAACAATATAGCCCCAAGGAACGCTGCTATCGCACCCATGAGAATGAAACTCCAGTCGGTCCCCTGCTGTGTGTGCCGAGGGTCATCGGGGGCGGGCACATCCGCCAAAACGACCCCGATCGATGCCGCCGATATCGCGGCGACAGAAAGGAGGCTCCACGCCGATCTCAGACTCCGATACTTCATAGTTCGCTTCGCACGCCGCATATCCTGTCGAAAACACGGAGAGCGGACACTGTCTCCTTAACGTCATGAACCCTGATCAGCCTGGCACCTCGCTCCACTGCGATCAGCGCCGTTGCTACGCTCCCGCCAAGCCGATCTGACGGTGGTGCATCATCGAGTATCTTGCCGATAAACGACTTTCGTGAGGTACCGACGAGCATCGGGTAGCTTTCGAATTCATTTGTGATTCTATCAAGTTTGGCAAGCAAGTCTAAGTTTTGCTCGAATGTCTTTCCAAATCCGATACCGATGTCGAGGGCGATCTGTTCCCTTTTGACGCCGCGAGCCGCCGCGATCTGAATGGACAGGTTAAACCCGGCCCGAACTTCGTCAAAGATGTCGTCCACGCCTTGCTGAGTATGCATTGTTTCGAATGTGCCGCGCGAGTGCATCAGGATCAGGCCCGCACCCGTGTCGGCGGCGACATCAGC
>CAYSMU010000056.1:0-2385 GCA_964432145.1 uncultured Chloracidobacterium sp. | reverse complement strand
GCCGCGAGCAGCACGTAGACGACCGGCGGCGCCATCAGCCAGATCTGGCTCCCATCGCAGTCCGGAAATATCGTTTATTATCTCGGCACCAGCATTGATGGCGACTCTTGCGACTTCGTTTTTGGAAGTATCTATCGAGACCGGCGTATCGAAGCGGTCGGTCAATGCCTCAATGACCGGACCAACCCGGCCAATTTCTTCCATGTTCGATACCCTTGAGCTGCCCGGCCGGGTAGATTCGCCGCCGATATCAATTATGTCCGCACCCTCGCCGATCATCTGCTCAGCACGCCTCAACGCAGCATCGAGCGAGGCACATCTGCCGCCATCCGAAAAACTATCGGGCGTGACGTTTAGAATGCCCATCACGAGGGGCCTATCAAGCGATATCTCGCGTTTGGAGGTCGTCCATTGGGCCATAATTAAGAAATTAAAAAGGAAAAAGGCAAAAGTAAAGGTGTCCTCACTTTTGCCTTTTTCCTTTAACTTTTTGCCTTACTTCAAGCCGTTGCCGGGTTATTTCCGGTGATCGGCGGCAGGATCGGCTTATTGAACGGGTTTGCCGACTCCTCTTCCGTCTCGGACGACCCGCTATCGGTCGCCGGCGGCTTTTCGGTACCGTCGAGCGGCAGGCCGGCGATCACACGGCGTATCTGCACGCTGTCGAGTGTTTCGTATTCGAGCAGTGCCTCCGCGAGACGGACCATCGACTCTTTGTTCTCGTTGATGATCTTCTCTGCCCGGGCATACTGCTCAGCTACTATCCGTCTTACTTCCAGGTCGATCTTGATCGCCGTGTCCTCTGAGTAATCGCGATGCTGTGAGATCTCGCGGCCGAGGAAGATCTGCTCTTCCTTCTTGCCAAAGGTCAGCGGGCCAAGCTCGCTCATCCCATATTCGCAGACCATCGCACGTGCGACCTCGGTCGCCTTTTCAATGTCGTTTGCGGCACCGGTCGTAATGCTGCCGATAAAAACGTCTTCGGCAATGCGTCCGCCCATCGCCATCGCGATCTGTCCAAGCAAATATTCTTTCGACGCGCTAAGGCGATCCTTCTCGGGCAGATACATCGTTACGCCGAGAGCCATTCCGCGAGGAATGATGGTCACCTTATGAACCGGATCGACGTTAGGCACCTTGAGCCCGACGAGCGTATGGCCCGCCTCATGGTAAGCGGTGATCCGCTTTTCCTCATCAGAGATGATCATGCTCTTGCGCTCGGCGCCCATCATGACCTTGTCCTTGGCTATCTCGAAATCGACCATGGTTACGACCTTTTTGTTATATCGGGCTGCATTCAGGGCCGCTTCGTTAACGATATTCGCCAGGTCGGCACCCGTAAATCCGGGTGTTCCGCGTGCGATGACGCTTACATCCACACCTTCGTCGAGCGGGATCTTTCGTGTGTGAACTTTGAGAATGCCCTCTCGGCCGCGAACGTCAGGCCGGCCGACAACGACACGGCGGTCGAAACGCCCCGGCCGAAGAAGTGCCGGGTCGAGCACGTCGGGCCTGTTGGTCGATGCCATCAGGATGACACCGTCGTTCGACTCAAAGCCGTCCATCTCGACGAGCAATTGGTTTAGGGTCTGTTCGCGTTCATCGTGCCCGCCGCCGAGGCCGGCACCGCGATGGCGTCCGACCGCGTCGATCTCATCGATGAAGATAATACACGGAGCGTTCTTCTTACCCTGTTCGAATAGGTCACGGACGCGGCTCGCACCGACACCCACGAACATCTCGACAAAATCCGAACCAGAGATAGAGAAAAACGGAACGTTTGCCTCGCCTGCAACAGCCTTCGCCAGCAATGTCTTACCGGTTCCCGGAGGGCCGACCATCAGAACGCCTTTCGGGATCTTGCCGCCCAGCTTTTGAAACTTCTGCGGATCCTTGAGAAATTCTATTATTTCCTGCAGCTCCTCCTTAGCCTCGTCCACACCAGAGACATCTTTGAACGTAACGCGTTTTTGCTGGTTGTTGAGCAGTTTCGCCTTTGACTTGCCAAAGCTCAGTGCTTTATTGCCGCCTGCCTGCATCTGGCGAAGCGTAAATGCCAAAAAGCCCATCAGGAGGATGAAAGGAAGCGCGTTGACCAAAACGAGCCATCCGAGCCCGCTCGATGGCTGTTCGAGCTTGATCTGCGTATCGGTCCCCTCCGCAGCCTTATAGATCTCGGCGCGGGTCGAGTCGCTCGCATCCAGTTTTGCGGACATCTTGACGTCGCTCTTGGTCGTGATCTCGAGAGTGTCCTGCTTGACCGTAACTTCCTTTACATCTTTGTTCTTGATCTGTGTGAGCGCGGCGTCAAAGGACAATTCCTTTGGCGGCGTCGTTTGTTTTGTCTGAAGATAGTAAACAAAAACGAGCGCGCTCGATATGATC
>CAYSMU010000055.1:0-10896 GCA_964432145.1 uncultured Chloracidobacterium sp. | reverse complement strand
GTGGGAAGCGTCTGCGAGACGTTGCGGCGCAAAGGCATCGCCGGCGGCACCGTCTCGGATGAGCATCTTTACGACTCGATCTACACCGAGCGATACATGCTGACGCCGCAGAACAATCCGGCGGGCTACGAAAGCTCTTCGGTCGTAAAAGCTGCAAAGAACCTCTCGGGCAAGCTGCTCCTGATCCACGGAATGATGGACGACAACGTCCACATGCAAAACACGACGCAGCTCGTCTTTGAACTCCAAAAGGCCGGCAAACAGTTTGACCTGATGCTCTACCCGACCCAACGCCACGGCATCACGAACCCGCAGCTCGTGCACCACTGGTACACGATGATGACGGAGTATATTTTGAGGAATCTTTAACCCTTATTTTCTTACAGAGTTTTCTGAAAATCGTCAGGGGTGTCGATATCAAATTCAGCTCTCCTGATCTCGACGGTTGATGCTTTGTCAGCGTGGAGTCGGATGAGCCTGCGGGCGCCTTCATCGCTTTCGAGTGTAAATAGTTCATCAAACATCTCTATTGCGAAAAGTGCGGGTACACCTACAGCTTCGCCATAGGTTGCAGCGACAATAGGCAGACCGGTCGTCAGAAACGTCTTGCACAGAAGGTCAAAGTCCTCGTCAGTGACGAATGGTTGGTCGCACAAAGCGATCACGGCCGCGTCGACATCGGGCTGAAGGTCAAGAAGGCATCTCAGGCCGGCTTTGATCGACGAACTCATCCCGTCGCTCCAGTTCTCGTTGACGCAAATAGAGACATCGAGTCCGTCGAGTTCGCGGGATGACCCGTCAACCTCTGCGCCGAGGACTACGATCACGGGCGAGCAGACTGACGCGACAAGCATTTCCGCGGCGCGGCGGATCAGCGTTTTACCCTGAAATTCGACGAGCTGTTTCGGTCGTCCGAGACGGCCCGAACCGCCGGCGGCGAGCAGGATCGCACCGATCTTTGCGGGACTATCGACGGTCATAGATCGGGGCTTCCCGGTCGCGAAGCGGTGCGCCGTTTCGATGCCGCAGAACACTCTGTATCTCGGCAATGATCGAGACGGCAATGGTCTCGGGCGAGTCGCCGCCAATGTCCAGTCCCGCCGGAGCACGAAGTCGGCCAAGCTGATGATCGTTAAACTCATCGCCGTCGGCAGCGAGTTCGTCGAGTATTTGCTGAGTTCGCTTCTTCGGGCCGAGAGCCCCGACGTAGAAGGCGTCGCTGCGAAGCAAAGGGCCCAGAAGGCGCTTATCGCGGTCGTAGTTGTGGTTCATCGATACGATCGCGGTTCGGGCGTCGGCAGAAATATCAGGAAAGACATCGCGGTCAACGGTGACGAGTTCGGTTTCGTCGGGGAATCGTTCCGCACTCAAAAATGCCGGCCGGTGATCATATACCTTCACTTGCCAACCCAGAGCGTGTGCGGCCGAGGCAAGCGGTACGGCGTCGGCCCCGGCACCCATGATCAACAGCATTACGGGAGGCATGAGGTTCTCAAACGCGAATTCGATCATCTCGCCTGAAATACTGTACGTGATCGTAGCGACGGGCACGGAGGAACCGGCCAGGGTTCGCATGTCATAGGCGAGCTCGGGTATCGAAATATGAAGGCCTGACGACGTGACCGAGTCTCCGCTGCCGTCGTGGCGCGCGTAAACACGCGTTCCGACGGGCACCTCCCTGAGCGGGGAATCGATCACCGTCGCCGCGATCATCGGGTGGCGTGTTTCAAATACCTCCCGGATCCGGGCGATAAATTCAGAAGTTACCTCGACGGGCTCAATCAGGATACGCAGCACGCCGCGGCACCCCATGTTGAGCGAGAATACGGAATTCTCGTCAGCGGTTGTGTCGTAAGTAAAGATCTCCGCATGGCCGGTCTCGATGACACGGCGAGCACGTTCGAGGACGTCTGCCTCGAGGCAGCCGCCCGAGATGGTTCCGACCGTCATCCCGTCCCGGCCGATCAGCATTCGTGCCCCCGGGAGGCGATAGCCGGAACCCTTGAGGTCAACTACGGTCGCGATCACTGCTTTTTCGTCCGGGCCGAAGGCCGAGACACGTTTTATGATCTCTGAAAGCTCTTTCATCTATACAAAAATCGCGGCTCCGCCTGAAAGGACAAAGCCGCGGACGTACTATTGAGTTCGGCTGCTATTCAGGACAAGCGGCCCCGTTATCGACCCACTCGTTCAGCTTCCTTACAAATTCCGCGTGTGCCATCGGCGGCGTGGTTCGGCCATTTCCGGGCGACCATGCCCATAGAACGAGCGGATCTGTCGAGACGTGATGAACGGCATCTTTGGCGGTTTTGCGGCCGCCATTTTTGAGCGGATCTTTCAGATTTCGGCACAACTGGCCTGCGGTCAGGCCGGCAAACACCATCTTGTTATTCGCTGGCGGCATGTGCCAGTTCGGAGCACCGGGCGGCAGATTGTCGCCGTCGAGATTGACGTCCTGATGACACGTTGTGCATTTGAGTTCGTCGACGCCGCGGCCGTCGGGGCCGCGCTTGACCTCCATCGTATGCGGTATCATCTGATCGCCCTGTGTCGGGGTGTCTCCAGTCGGGTGACAGTTAAGACATCGGGCCGAAAAGAACACTTTCGCCGCATCGCTGAACGCGACTTTCGCTTTTGCAGCGTCGGGTGCCGGACCGGTTGCAGCTGACGACGCCTCGACACGTTCATATCCATCCGTAAGTTCGGGGAAAGCAACAATAGCTGCTGCCGCGAGTACACCCACGACGAGCACGACCTTAAGAACCCTTTCTCTGAAGTACATTTTCCCAGTTCTCATCATGCTTTAGCCGCAAGTTCTGCCGCCTTGATCGGCAGACTCCTGATCCGTTTACCGGTCGCCGCAAAGATCGCGTTGCAGACCGCAGGAGCGATCGGGGGCGTGCCGGGTTCGCCGACGCCGCCGTGCTTCTCGGTACTCGGAACGATGAACGTCTCTACCTTAGGCATTTCGCTCATTCGCAGTACCTTATGGTCGGTGAAGTTCCTCTGTTGGATTTTGCCGTCCTTGACCGTGATTTCGCCGTAAAGCGCGGCGCTCAGGCCGTAGGCGATCGCGCTTTCCATCTGCGCAGCGACGGTATCGGGATTGACCACCTGGCCGCAATCGACCGCGCAGACAACGCGATGGACCTTAACTTGCCCTTCCTTGCTGACGGAGACCTCAGCGACCTGTGCCACATAGCTGCCGAAACTCTCGTGTACGGCAATGCCCTGAAAGAGTCCCGCGGCCGGTTTGCCCCAGCCCGCTTTTTCGGCTGCCAATTTCACTACTGCGGCGTGACGCGGATGTTTTGCGAGCATCGACAGCCGGAATGCGACAGGGTCTTTCCCGGCAGCCTGTGCCACCTCGTCAAAGAAGCACTCGGTCGAAAAGGCCGTGTGCGAACTGCCTACAGATCGCCAAAAACCTACCGGCACGCCCGTGTCCTTGCGGACCCAGTCACATTGGAAATCGGGGAAGTCGTACGGCAGATCGCTCGCTCCCTCAACCGATGAACTGTCCAGCTGATCTTCTTTGAGTACAAAGCCGAACGCGAGTCCTGCCCGGGCCATGATCGCGTCGGTCGCGATCCGATGGTGCCAGTAAACCGGATTGCCGCTCGCGTCGATCCCGGCCGACATTTTGTTGTATGCAGCAGGCCGGTAGAAATCGTTCTGCATGTCGTCCTCGCGTGTCCAGACGACCTTGACCGGTTTTCCGGCTGCCTTTGAGAGGAGCGTGGCATCGACGACATAGTCCATTTCAAAACGTCGGCCAAATCCGCCCCCAAGCAGTGTCGTATTGACTTTTACTTTGTCAACAGGCACCTCGGCGGTCTTGGCGACCACGCCCTGAACCAGCCCCTGCGCTTGAATGCCGCCCCAAACTTCAACTCCGTCCTTGCGAACATCGGCCGTGAAGTTCATCGGCTCCATTGTCGCGTGTGCGAGGAACGGTGCCCAATAAACCGCTTCGACCGTCTTAGCGGCCTTTGCTCTTCCGGCGACGACATCGCCCGTTTTCTTGGCTACGAGGCCCTTGTCCTTATCGGCTCCGGCGGCGAGCGTGCTGTAAATGCTCTCGCTCGAAACGGTTGCCATCTTGCCGTCGTCCCAGACGACCTTTAGTGCCGACCGGCCTTTGCGGGCCGCGGTGTAATTCTCTGCGATCACTCCGACGCCGTATCCGAGCGGCACAATGTTGGTAACGCCTTTGACGGCCTTTGCAGCAGCGTCGTCAATGCTCTTGATCTTGCCGCCGATCACGGGCGAACGCAAGATCGTCGCGTAGAGCATTCCGGGCACCCTGACATCCATTCCAAAGATCGCCTTTCCGTTCACTTTATCCGGCGAATCGAGACGCTTGGCTCCTTTGCCGATGTACTTGAAATCCTTCGGATCTTTCAGTTTCGGGTCCGCGGGCGGCGTGATCTTTGCCGCTGCATCGAGCAACTCACCGTAGGCGATCGACCGGTTAGACGCCGCGTGGATCACTTTGCCGGATTCGGCCTTACACGTGTCCGCCGGCACGTTCCAACTCTGCGCGGCGGCGGCGACAAGCATCTCACGAACGGTTGCGGCCGATTTTCTGAGCGGGCCAAAGAGCCCTTTCACACTGGAACTGCCGCCGGTGCCCTGCATTCCCATCGCCGGGTTGATGAATGCCGGGCTTGCCGGTGCGGCTTCGTACGAGACGTTCGCCCATTCGACCTCGAGTTCGTCGGCGACGATCATGGGCAGCGAGGTGTAAACACCCTGGCCCATTTCGACCTGGCCGACGACCACCGTTACCTTGCCGCTCTTTGCTATCTTGATAAAAGCGTTCGGCTGAAAGTCGGCAACGGGTGCCGTCGCCAAACCGAATCGTTCCGCGGCCCTTGTTCCTACCGGCAGGCTAAATCCGAATACGGCCGCTCCGCCGGCAACGATGCTAGCCTTGAGGAATGAGCGTCTGTCGATATCTGTTTTGCTGGTCATCTCATTTACCTCCGTTGATCGCGGCCTTTTTGATCGCGTCTTTGATCCGGTTATATGTCCCGCAGCGGCAGATGATCCCTGCCATAGCACGGTCGATATCGGCGTCGGTCGGTTTCTTGTTCTGTTTGAGCAGTACCGCCGCCGTCATGATCTGGCCCGACTGGCAGTAACCGCATTGTGGAGCATCGACCTCGATCCATGCCTTTTGCAGCGGATGTGAGTTGTCTTCGGACAACCCTTCGATCGTGGTTATCTCCTTGCCGATCACAGAGCTTATTGGGGTGACGCACGCACGCCTTGCTTCGCCATCCACATGCACCGTACATGAACCGCACTGGGCAACGCCGCAGCCGAATTTCGTTCCGGTCAAGCCGAGATCGTCACGCAAGACCCACAGGAGCAGAGCCCCCGAGTCTGCGTCAACATCATACTGTTTCTTGTTTACGCTGATCTTTGCCATAAGCCAATAACCTCATAGTCGCATCGGGCCAGGAAAAAAATAGAAATATGCTGAGAAAGTACTACTATTATAGCACCTTACTCTCCTCGAAAGAACAATCCCCGGGGATGCGAAAGCAGGCTGGGGTGCCCGCTTTCCCTAAAAACCGATAATTGTCTAGCCGTTAGCTGCCGCTCGAATCTTCGACCGAGATATCAGGAAATTCAGCCGTGAACTGGTCACGTGGTTTGCCGTCGATCTCGCCCCTTAACGGACGCGCACCGACGTTGTTCTTGAAGTTACCGTTTTCGTCGTAGAGCCGACGGTATTGGGCCGTATTGCGGATCACGCCCTGAACATAACCCTTGGTCTCTTTGAAGGGTATGGCTTCGACGAACTCGTCGATCTCCGCGGGCAGCGTTGCCCGCCACTGAGGAACGCGGCCCGGTCCTGCATTATAGGCCACCGCGACGTATTCGATGCGGCCGAACTTATCCATCTGGTCGCGCATGTACGCCGTCCCGAGCTCGATATTCAACTGGGGCTGATATAGTGCCGCTGCGGTCACCATCGAGGTCTTCGAGATATACTTACGAGCCATCGACTGGGCCGTTGGAACGAGCAACTGCATCAGGCCATGTGCGTTCGCCGGCGACTTAGCCGAGGGCACAAAGACCGATTCCTGGCGGATCAGCCCCGCGACCTGATACGGGTCGAGTCGGCGCTGGCCGGCCCAGTATGTGATCTCGCTCCAATTTACGAGAGGATAGAAGATCGACCATTCCTCACGGCCCATCTCTTCGGGAAACATCTGAGCGTAGTCCGGATAGCTTGCCCTCAGGGCAAGGAACGCACTCGTATTGTCGCCTTTCCAGCGATGGTGGCGAGCGAGTGCCATGTTGATCGACGGGCTGTTGTTCGCTGTCTTTTTGGCTTCATTAAGCTCATCGATCGCCCAGTCAAATAGTCCGACGATCGACAGGTCGTCACCCTTAGCTGCTCGGGCGAGTTCACGCGAGCCTGCGGTCTCGGCGGCAACGGTCACGGTTTTAAGGTTGGCTACCGCCTTTGCGATCGTCGCGCTTGGTGTAGAAATCGCCGTGCAGCTTCCTTGCGATCTAAGGTTTGCAATACGGCCAGCTGCAAGATATCCGTACCAGTTCGCGGAGTAGCGGTAAATTGTCGCGTCATATAGACTGCACGCATCGGCCAACTTTCCGGCCCGCTCGCTGTCGCGTGCGGCCCAGTAACCCGCCTTTCCGCGGTTGCTCGTGTCCTTGTCGGCGTAGCGCGTCAGATGGTCAATGAACATCTGCGACGAAGTGGCGAAATTGCCCTGTTCGTGCTGGAACCACGCCGCCTCGAATTGTGCCTGAGCGACCTCGATGGCGTTAGGGAACGCGGCAACGGCGGTGTTGAGCAGATAACCTTCGTCCGTCCGGTTCTTGGCGTCACGTGCGGCGAGTCCGGCGTCGATCAGAGTTTTGGCGACCAGCTGGCCATTTGGAAATGCCGCGCGCATCGCGTCGGCAGTCGAGCGGACCATTGGCCATTGTTTCGATCTGGCGTAGCCGAGGACGAGTTCACGATACGCCTGTTCGCGTTCCCTTGCGGCTGACATCGGCAGTGAACTGAGAACGGCCTGACCGTCGGCCGTCCTGCCCGAATTCGCGAGTGCGGTGATCCGCCGGACCTGTATCGCGGGCGTCAATGCCGCCGGAAAGGCCGAAGCAAGAGTCGTATACGCTGCGGCCGCCTCGGCAAACGACTTCGTCGAGCTAAGCTTGTCGGCCCTCGCGATCTGCTCCCCGGCGGTTTGCGGGAGCAAAGCTTGGCCCATTGATGTCAACTTCGATTCCGCTTCCTTGGCGGCTGTGGAACCTGCGCCAAAGAAATATGTTCGGCGAAAATAGTTCAATGCTTCAGGCTGAGAGCCTTGTGCCTCATATGCCTTCGCGGTCAAAAGCAGAGCATCGCCGTCGCCCTTCTCGCTCATTTCGACCAGGAATGGCGGCACTTCGACTGCCCGCCCGGCGGCGATAGCCGAAGCGGCCCACAGCAATTTTGCATCGCGGGTACGTATCGAGTCCGGGTATTCACGAAGCAAACGGTCCAATACACTCAACGCCTCGGGATGGTTTCCCGCCGACTGTAGTGCTTTGCCGCGCAGCCAAAGGGCATAGTCCGCAACCGCTGTTCGTTGTTTGAAAACATCCGAGTTCAAAATGGACGCCGCACCCGCAAAATCGCTCTGCTCCATTCTGATACGAGCACGAAGCAACTTGGCGAGAGCTCCGGTCTTTCGGTTCGCGAAGCGAGATTCAATTTCGGCCACGACGCTCTCCGCAGGCAGTTTGCCGCCGGCGGTCAGAGAGCGAAGGTTTGCCAGAGCCTGCTCTTCGGTCTGCTGTGCCGAGCAGCCGACGATCAGAAGGATCGAAAAAGCCAGTGTCGAAATGCCGAGTTTCATGGTGCGGATCATCATCGGATACAACTGATAACTAAACGAGCCGAATGGCCGGGGTCCGGAGCGGACCAAAAGTGCTTTCCATTACATCTAAACCGTAATATCATAGCAAACTAACTCGCAGGTCATTGGAGTATTTCGTATGAAGAAGTGTTTGCCGTTATTTACACTGATGTTGTTTGCATTTGTTCCCGCTTTCTCGCAGGAGAGAAAGGCGATCACGCGAGCGACTCCGCCGCCTGACGATCGGGACGTCGTTCGGATCTCGACGAACCTGATCCAGGTCGATGTCACAGTCACGGACAAGAAGGGCGAGGTCATTCGCGACCTCAGGCCCGACGAGATCGAGATCTTTGAGAACGGCAAGCCGCAAAAGGTATCGACATTTTCCTTCGTTCCGGGAACCCGCAATACGGGCAAGAACGATCAGCCCGCCGTGGCTGAGAAAAAGCAGTCCGGACAACCCGTGTACATCCCTTCAGGGCCTGTTCGCCCGGAGCAGGTTCGTCGCACCATCGCACTTGTCGTCGATGACCTCAATCTCTCGTTCGGAAGTATGTTTTGGGTCCGCGAGGCGTTAAAGAAATTTGTCAACGAGCAGATGCAGGAAGGGGATCTGGTCGCGATCATCCGGACTGGAGCAGGGGTCGGTGCCCTGCAGCAGTTTACCGCCGACAAGCGGCAGCTTATGGCCGCTATCGACCGGGTAAAGTTCAACTCAGCGGGCTCGGGCAATATGGCGTATTTTAATCCGCTCAATACGAGTATGAGCCAAAAGCTTTACACGACGGACACGCTGAATGATGAATTCAACATCAACATGGACACCACGGGAAGGGCAGACCGTGAACAACTCGAAAAGAACTACAACGAATTTCGCGAGAATATCTTTGCCAGCGGCACGCTCGGAGCGCTGAACTTCATCGTTCGAGGAATGAAAGACCTTCCCGGTCGCAAATCAGTCGTACTGGTTTCGGACGGACTGCCGCTGGTAATGCGGGATGTGGCCGGGCGTCCCGAACTCTCACGGATCTACACCGCTCTCAAATATCTTATCGACTTCGCCAATCGCTCGTCGGTTGTGTTTTACACCATCCATGCTCCTGGACTAGTCGTGCCGATGTTCGGATCCGACGAGGACCTTAGCGGTGTCGCACGAGTGAACGGTGAGCAGATCACGGATATTCGAGCACGTGTCAATAAGATCGACGACGACCAGCAGGGATTGAGGTACCTGGCTGACGAGACAGGCGGGTTAGCCTACTTTAATCAGAACGACGTTAGCGCCGGCATCCGTCGTGTGCTGAACGATCAGAGCTACTATCTCGTCGGGTATGAGCCTGACGACGAGATCTTTAACGCAAAAGAGCGAAAATTTAACAAGCTCGAGATACGGGTGAAACGCGGCGGCACGAATGTCCGTTACCGCAGCGGGTTTTTTGGAATCTCAGAGGAACAGATCGCCAAACCGAAACTGAGCGTGACAGACACCCTCGTCGAGGCCCTGACCTCCCCATTTGCAAAGACGGAGGTGATGATCCGAATGAACGCGATCTTCGCCGGCGACGAGAAACAAGGGCCTTTCGTGCGTTCGTTCATAAATGTAGACTCGGCAACTCTGACATTTTCTAAAGATCCGACGGGCAAGTTCTATTCGACGTCTTTCGATATAGTGGCAATGACGTTTGGCGACAACGGCAAGGTGCTCGACGAACGGTCAAAGAACTTTACGCTTACGCTCGACCAGGAACAGTACGACCGCTTTCAGGAGCGCGGCTTGATCACCACATTCTCGCTGCCGATCAAGAACCCCGGCGGCTACCAGGTGCGTCTTGCGATCAGGGACGTAGCGAGCGACAAGGTCGGTTCGGCGAATCAGTACCTTGAGATCCCAAATATAAAGAAAGACAAGCTCACACTTTCGGGTATGGTGCTCGAGAACGTTTCGCCTTCCATTTGGAACCGGATCCGTCTGTTGCCTGCGACGGAATCGTCAGGCGAGGGCGATCCTCAATGGGACACGGCCGTGCGACAGTTTCGCCGCGGTTCTGTGGTCAGGTTTGCCTATCAGGTTTACAACGCAAGGATCGCAAACGGAAATCGCCCTGATCTCTCGCATCGGTTAACGCTTTATACCGGCGGCAAGCCTGTCTTCCAGGGCGGGGTCGTGCCGATCTCAAAGGTCAACTATGAATCGCCCAGTGTCGTATCGGCGAACGGAGCCATTTTTCTCGGCGAAAATCTCGCCCCCGGCGACTATGTGCTTCAGATCGATGTTATGGACAAATCGGCGAGGGCCGGGGAAGCCCCGGCAACCCAGTTCGTTCAATTCGAGATCGTGAATTAGCTCATCCGGATCTCATGAAGATATTTCCCCTAGTATTGGCCCTTTTGACGGTGTTTGCCGCGGCTGGGGCGTCACAAACGCCGAGGCCTGTACCAACGCGGCCGGATACCGATGTCGTCAAGATCTCGACAAATCTGATCCAGATCGACGTTTCGGTCACGGATAATAAGGGCAAACCGGTAGCGGACCTTCGTCCGGACGAGATCGAGATCTACGAAAATGGCGGTAAGCAGAAAATAACGAATTTCTCGTTCATTTCTTCGATCCGCGAGGTCAGCGAAAAGCCGTCCATTGTTGATCCGTACATTCCGCCGCCGCCATCGATACTTCGGCCCGAACAGATCAGGCGGGCCATAGCCTTAATTGTTGACGATCTCGCGTTGTCGTTCGAGAGCACGTATCAGGTTAGGCGAACACTTAAGAAATACGTCGATGAACAAATGCAGCCGGGTGATCTCGTGGCAATAATCCGTACGGGTGCAGGCATCGGAGCTCTCCAGCAATTCACATCAGACAAGCGGTTGCTTTACGCCGCGATCGAGAAGGTCGCGTGGAATCCAATGGGGTCGGGCGGAATAAGTGCGTTTGCGCCGATCGAGGCGACGCCGCTCGAAATGCTTGCACAGGCTGGTGACACCTCGATCACGCCTGAGGAGATCGAAGAGG
>CAYSMU010000054.1:3847-10931 GCA_964432145.1 uncultured Chloracidobacterium sp. | reverse complement strand
GTTTGAGCCATGGCAATGTCCCGCTGAAGATCGCGCTCGCCAAGTCGTACAATATAGCCGCGGTGCACCTGCTCGAGCAGGTCGGCATTCAGGCAGGGGCACAGATGGTGCGTCGATTCGGTATTTCGAATCCCATGGCACCGAGCCTGCCATCGGCACTTGGCGCCAGCGAAGCGTCCCTGCTCGAAATGACGGCCGCGTACTCCTCATTCCCAAACAAAGGAGTTCGAATGGCGCCGCATCTGATCAGAAAGGTTTACAACCGTGACGGGAGTTTGCTTGAGGAATTTGACGGCAGCGCATCAAAGGTCACGAGCGAGTATGTAGCGTTAACCATGGTTCAGATGATGCGCGGTGTAGTTCAAGGCGGAGGTACCGCAACCGGAGCCAGTGCGGCGGGCCATCAACTTGCCGGAAAGACCGGCACCGTTAACGACCATACCGACGTGTGGTTTATCGGATACACGCCGACCTACACTACCGGAGTTTGGATGGGCAATCCGTTGCGAAAGGAATCGCTCGGAGCGGGAATGACCGGCGGCCACTGGGCGGTTCCATATTTCAGCGCGTTCATGAATGCGTTTATGAAGGACAAGCCTCGGGATAGTTTCCCGAGCCCGCCGCCTATGCCGTCAGACGTTAAGCGTGCAAGCGAACTGCGAAAACGCGAGGAGCTCGAGAAGCTCGAAGAGGCCGATATCGCAGGGCGTAAAACCGGGATCGTCTTTACTCCGGGTACCAATATTGATCCGAATGCGCCTTTACCTGGTGACCCGGGGACCGATGGGCCAAAAACCGATGGACCGGTGACCACAAAGCCAGCCGACCCGTCGCCCGGTGATAAACCGCCCGTGATCAAACCGATAGTCGTTCAGCCGACGCCCAAGCCTGCCGCCCCGGTCGACAAACCGGACGGCAGCAAAAGGAAAGGGAAGAAAGGAGACGGCTAGGCAATAGACGCCGAGACGCGTTATCTCTTACAAAACTCGCCCAGATAATAGGGCAGCATTTTGCGCCACCAGGGCCAGTCGTGGTTGACGTCGTAGCCCCAGAGTTCGAGTCGGTGCGGGATGCCCTTTGAATGAAGTACGTTCGAGAGGTCGCGGCTGCGGTCCGGCGCTTCATAGGATCCTTGTCCGGTCACGATCACGATCGAGTCAGCCTGTCGCAGACGAGGCAGATGATGTCCGTCATCGAGGTTCTTGAGGTACATCATCGGGTTGTTAAAATACACGTTGTCGTCGAAATAGCTCTCAAGGTAATTGTAAATATCGTAGCTGCCGCTCATCGCGATCGTACCGCGGAACGCGTCCGAGTGCTTAAAGTATGTGTTTGCCGCCAGGAACGCTCCGAGCGAGGCACCCGTGGTCAATGGCCGGGCGTCCTGGCCGCATTCATTGCGGATCAGCGGAAGTACCTCGTCGGTAATATATTTATCGTATCGAGCGAGCATTTCGACCTTCCAGCCCGGATGCGACTCTTTATTAAGCAGACTGTAACGATTTACCGAATTGATCGAGTAAGCCCGGATAAGCCCGTTCTCAAGGAAATACTTGATCGAATCGACCAGATGAAACCGCTCGTACTCGAGATAATCTGCCGCCGCCGTCGGGAACATTAAAAGCGGGTAGCCCGCATGGCCATACGCCACCAGCGGCATATCCATTCCTAGGTTGTTGCTAAACCAAGATGTAGTTTCACGTCTCATGTATAATTCATCCACTGGGATATCTGAACTGCTCATTTTACAACTAAACCGATGAATAACGTAGACGACATCGGGGGTCTGCTCAAGGAGGGCACGTTTCTTCGATTGGTGGACGATGAAATCTATTCAGTCCTGCCAGAGTCATCAGAAGACGCTCTCTACGACCGCCGGGCGGCGCTCTACGACGCGGTGGTAAGTAAGAATATCTATCATAAGGTAATGTGGGGACTTTCGATGGATAGGTATGCGGAATTCGCCGCCAGTGCAGTCACTGCCGATTCAGACACACGCTATCTCGACGCAGGATGCGGTTCGCTGCTGTTTACGGCGCCTCACTACCTGAATAGCTGCCGTAGAATCATTGCCGTCGACATCTCATTGAAAATGCTCCGGCGCGCTAAGAAACGGCTTGCCGGAAAGTCCGGCGTGTTGCCTGACCATATCTCGCTGCTGCAAGCTGACATAACGGACCTACCATTCCTTCCAGCGGTGTTCGGCACCGTTCTCTGCTTGAATGTTCTTCACCATATCGATGGGGCTCAGGATGTGGTAATTGACTTGCGAAGGATGTTGACGGAGGGCGGCCGTCTTTTTATTACAAGCCTGGTACTTAGCGACCGCCTCGTCGGGGATCTCTATCTCAGAGCCCTGCACTCGGCGGGCGATTTTGTCCCGCCCAGACGGCCGGAAGAACTATACGCAATGATCGCAGATTCCTTTGGGCCAAAAGTAGAACTAGAGGTCGTCGGGAATATGGCTTTCGTTAAGGCTTAGTAGTGCCGGGCGCAAACGTCTGTCCCGCTATCGCAGCACCATAAAATCCCGAACAGTTGAATTATAGCCGCCGTTATCGACAACCTTACCATCCTTATCGACCAGCTCGAGAGCGATGGTGTGGCGGCCGGAATCAATGCCCGCGAGCCAGATCGGCGCCCATTTATCAATGAACTTCGGTTCGCCGCTGTCGAGTGTGTACCTGACCCGGAATTCACCGCCATCGCCGGTAAGTTGGGCATTAGCGAGCCAGAAATCGATCATTATCGCGTTAGCGTCGTTTGCCTTATATTCGCCCTTAGGCCGGCTGTAGGTGAGCAGCGGTTTGGTCGAGTCGACATTCCCTGCGGTGCTCATCTTCATGTCCTTTCCCTCAGGAGTCGCGGCAGAATTTGCGTTCGCCATAGTATTGCCCGCACCGGTGGTCGTCGGCTTCTTTTCGTCGGCACCCCCGTTTTTGACCGAGAACTTGACCATCTGAAACGCGCCCACATTCTTATACGACTCATGCCACGGCCGCGACGGGAAGACGCGGATCGTGTGCTCGCCGTCGGCAACATTTCGCAGCTCGAATTCCTGCTCCAGGTTGTAATACGCCTCGTAGGGTTGGTTGTCGAGGATCACATGGATATGATTCCCCATCCTGGTCTCCATATCCATGTGCGGCTTATAACCCTTGAGATCGCCCGATATCTCGAGTTTCACCTTGACGATCGCGCCGTTGATGACCGCTGAGGGCTTTGGCTCGACGATCTTGATCGTTGGCAATGCCGCGTCTTGCTCACCGCGATTGGCCATCATGGCCGCGATAAGCGCCGGACGCTCGACGACCGAAACGGCTTGAACCTCACCTACGGTTGAGTTCACATTTGACTGCTGTCCGCCGCAGGCAGAGAACAGAGTTGAAAAAACGAGAAAGCAAATAGCCAAGTAACTTCTCATAAAACATTACCTCATAGCCGCACGGCGGCCGATCCGGCTGCCACTGCTGCCGTCGGACTCGATCCAGCATCGAAAACTTCAAGAAAATTTGCCTCGAGTCGATCTTCGACCGCTGTCATATCGACCTCATGGCCGAGCAATCGGTCCATCGACGTCACAGGTTCGCCCTCGCACGCGATTATCCAGTTGTAGTAATCAAGATCGGTGTTAACGTTCAGGGCGAATCCGTGCGTCGTGACCCAACGCTTGATGTGGACACCGATCGCGGCGACCTTCCCTTCCGAGGTGTGAACTCCGGTCAGCCCCTCGATCCGAAAAGCGTCAATAGCAAAGTCCGCCATTGTACGGATCAGCACTTCCTCGAGATCGCGTACATATCTGTGTACGTCCTCGCGATGCGGCGAAAGGCTGATGATCGGATAGC
Organism: uncultured Chloracidobacterium sp.; assembly: GCA_964432145.1. Lineage (GTDB taxonomy): Bacteria > Acidobacteriota > Blastocatellia > Pyrinomonadales > Pyrinomonadaceae > OLB17. Next base: position 7,083 of record CAYSMU010000054.1, on the reverse strand, counting down.
CGACTATCTGTCCCGGGCCGTGATAGGTCACCCTGCCACCGCGATTAATCTCAAACACCTCGACGCCCAACTGCCTGAGCATTTCGGCCGTCGCCAGTACGCCGACGTCCTTCGAACGCCGTCCGAGCGTGAACGTATGCGGGTGTTCGAGCAGCAAGAGATAGTCTTGTTCGCGTTCGGCGATGACCTCGGCCTCGAGCTGCTTTTGCACTGCGAGGGCATCGGCGTAGCCAACCCTGCCGAGCCTGCGAACCTCTAAACACCGCTGTTGCATAACAGCTATGATAAAATTTTTACTGGCATTTGAACAGGATGGGAATTTATGAAGCCATTACATTTGATCGCGTTGGCCACGATAGCTTTGCTGGCCTTTTCAGGTTCGGCGACGGCTCAGAAAAAGCCCGTTAAGAAGAGCACTGCCAAAAAACCTGTTGCAGCCAAAACCGTCGTCCCCCCGCTGGATGTGCGTGCGGCGAGGGAAAAGGTCGATATTCAGCTCGGCAACGTAAATGCCTTCCTGGATAAGTATGGCCCGCTCGCCCAGAGCATGGAGACCGCCGACGCCGACGCTAAGGCCGGACGATTATCAAAGACGACCGTAACAATGGTCGAAGCCGGCAAGCAAAAGCTGATACAGTCTATTCGCGACGTAAAGACGGGTCTGGCAAATCTGGAATCCGAATTTCGCACCAAGACCGCTTTACAAAAATACCTGCCGAGCATTCAGGGGATCACGGACCTTGCAGGTGAATCAGAGGATTCCGCGATTGCCGGAAGGTTTGTCGCGGCAAAAGATCCGCTCCGCGAGATAGTCAAACGTCTCACGGATACGCTGGCGGTCTTGCCCAAATGATCCGTATTGCGGATCGATAAAGGCAACAAGCTAAGCTTGGATCCGGTTTGATCTACGGTTTTTTCAGGCCCCCGGTCTTTGAATCCGGCTTTGCCGGATCGCACACCTCAATATCACTGTTTTTGGCCACCGAACCTTTCGTATCGACGGCGGGAAGCCCAAGCTTTTCGCGGATGAATTTTTCACCTTCCACTTCGATCATTTCACCGTTTATCAGGCTGGCTTTTTTTACCAAAGTATCGCCTCTGGCCTCGAACTTTGCAGGTTCGAGCAGAATGTACCACGGCGAGCCCCATTTACGGGTGTCTCCGACGGCCCTGCGATATTCGTTATGCTGCGTTTTTTCTCTGTCGGCACGATCTGTCGATTCGTAAACTACGGGAAAAGAGACCTTCATGAACTCAAGATTGTTCTTCATCGAGTCGAGCGGATCATATTCGCCGACACCCACGATCTCGAGGCCCTTGTCTTTATACTTCCCGTAGAACTTTTGCAGAAATGGGGCGTCGTGACGCCAATTCGGACACCACGGAGCGTAATAGACCACTATCACCAGCTTCTTGCCCTTTGCCAGATCGCGAAGGCTAGTGTCTTCGCCGGTGCGGACATTCCTGTAAGTCCAGTTCTTGTAATTGATCTCCTTTTCGACGATCGGCGATTGTTCGTTTTGAGCAAAGCCGATAACAACGGCGAAAAGCAGAAGAAATGTCGCGGCGAAATACCTCATTGAGACCTATAACCTCGGCTGGTGAAAGACTATCTGTTCAGATGCCAAACATCAAGAATAAAGTTGGCAGATAAGACCGCGAACGATCGTCAAACGCGTACTCCCCGTCAAATGAAAATCTACGTCCATCTGTGTTAATCTGTGATTTCATTATTCGTTGAACGGACATTATCATGGCAGACACACCAACAGTTTCAGATATCTTTCGACGTGCACTCGAGATGCGTTCCGAGAACCCGGGCGGTTCGTACGATGACGTGAAAGCAAAGATCATTAGCGAATTCGGCGGCAAACCCTTTCCTCAGACCGCCTACCTGACCATTCCCGAGTACGATAACATCGCCCCTGAGGAAGACTGGACCGCGGGACTGCCGGTCGTGCTGCGCGGCATTCAGAATGAAGATTGGAATGACGTTGCCCTCGGCATCATCATCAGTCTCGAACAGGTCGAGAATTATCCAAAGCAGTCCGGCCGTGAGGACGACCCGTCAAAAGACTGGCGCAACCGCGACAAGGGCATCGCCGGTGCCGAGGAAAAGAACCTTCAAAAATGGATGCCCGAAGACCTGATGGCTATGGCGAAGCGGAATGTCCGGCACTAATTTTGCCGGACAGTATTTCTTAGTCCAAGCAGGCAAAGCGAACAATCGGCTAGATGCTTATGGTCATTCCGTCGATCGCTTCTTTCACGACGCATTGCGCCGAAAGTACTGCTACTTCAACCTCGAGATCAACATCGTCCCATTCCGGATAGAAGTGCGTCAGCATCGCATGCTTTGGTTTAGCCTTACGAATAAGATGGATCGCTTCGGCGAGTTCCAGATGCTTTTCGACCGGCTTGTTCCTAAGGAACGAACATTCGAGAAGAAACAGATCGACACGATTGGCGAGGGTAGCCAGGGACTCGTCAAAGCCCGTGTCGGCTGAATATACGAAGGTCGTTTCACCATCGCGGATATGGATCGCATGGCTTTCAGGTGTGTGCGGCGTCTTCATAGTTGTCGCCTCTACCCCGGGAACGACCTCAAACGGCTCAAGAGCCACGGCCTCTACGACCTCGACGGGAAACGGTTGTTCGAGCAGACGATAATTGTTGACTCCGCTGAATCTATCCATAAGCTGAATGAGGCCGGCGGGACCGAAAATTCTCAACGGCTTTTTTCTCCCGGCCATCTCCGCCGCGTGCTTTGTGCCGGCAAGAAACGGTGCCAACCCTCCTACATGGTCGAGATGAAAATGCGAGATCCAGATCGCGTCGAGGTTTGGCCAGTCGAGGCCGTTTGCCGCCATACGCGTTCCGATGGAAGCCGAGCAGTCCAATAGGATCGAGCCGCCGCTCGTTTCCAGCCAATAGCCCGAACTCGCCCGCCGAGGGTGCGGAACGCCTGTACCTGAGCCAAGAACGCAAAGTTTCATGCTGAATAAACGGTAAGGCTTCGCGTCCCGGATTTCAATCCCTGACACAAAAGCATCGGAATGAAAAAAAGATGTTCACATTTTGCGAAACGATGTGCTATACTTGCAACAGTTTGCTAAGCAAAATTAATGGTTTACCAATTAAACGATTGAACATTGAACACGGCCGAAAATGACGGATAAGTCCAATATTAACAATAAGATACGTGTTCAATCGCGATTGAACGGTATGACCCCGGT
>CAYSMU010000054.1:0-3747 GCA_964432145.1 uncultured Chloracidobacterium sp. | reverse complement strand
CGGTATGACCCCGGTCATACCGGAATGAACGATGTTCAATTTTCTCAGGAGGAAGTGATGGCAGCAGTAAAATTCAGCGTGTCGATGCCGGAATATCTATTTGCCAATATGCAGGATCACATGGCGGAGATCGGATATGCGTCGATCAGCGAGTACCTTCGCGAACTGATCCGCAAAGATATACGGGAAAGCGGAATGGAAAGAAACACGGTAATCGCAACTCAGATGCTTCGATCGTCCCTGGCTCGAACTAACGATCGATAGGCCGGAGGGAAGCCATCGCGGCACGTCGCCATTCGCGCGCGTGTGATAAATTATGAACTTATGAGCCAAGTCGATATTCTCGCTGTTTTTGCACACCCGGACGATCTCGGATTGTCGGTCGGCGGCACGATGCTTAAGTTAAAGCACCTCGGTTATCGCACCGGTGCCCTCGATTTAACGCGGGGCGAAATGGGTACGCGCGGCACGGTCGAAGGGCGGGCTGTCGAGGCCGCGGAAGCGGCCAGGATATTGAACCTGGATTTTCGTGAGAATCTCGGTTTGCCCGACGGCCATGTTTTTGTAAGTGACGCCGAGCGCGTCGCGTTGGTACGTGCGTTGAGACGTATGAAGCCGAGATTGATATTGACGCATCAATCTGGCGACACGCATCCCGATCACGATCATATCGCGACGCTCGTTCGTGAGTGTTCGAGGCTTGTCGCAATGCGGAATTACGATCCCGAGACAGGCAGCGAAAGGATCCCGCCGCCGATCGTCGCACACAATATATTTTCGCGACGCGTTATGCCGTCCTTTATTGTGGATATTTCAGATTTCCTCGACCGAAAGATGGATGCGATTCGAGCACACGGTTCACAGTTTTACGATCCGAACTCGACCGAGCCTGAGACGATGCTGACCGGAAAGAGTTATCTCGACGAGATCGCCTACCGTTCGCGATTTTACGGGTCGCTGATCGGAACTTCGGCCGGTGAGCCGTTCTTTGTCAGCGAGGCGTTGAACATCGATGATCCGTTTGCCTTGCTTACGCGGCCGATGAACCTGTACTCGTAGAACGGATCAGTCCGTCGGTCGTACTTTTATGACACCAGAACAGATCGAACTCGACAAAAAACTTCGAGTCCTCGACCGACTGAAGGATCGGCTTGCCGACCGCGAAGAGGAAATGGCCGATCTGCGCGCCGAACTTGAGCGTTTTGAGGCGCGATACACAATGGATGTCGCCCGGCTTTATGCCGAGCACGACGAGATCGAGGCACAGATCGCGGAAGAGGAATTTAAGCTCGTTCCCGACGACGAAGAAATAAAGAAAAAGGCTGAGGAGCTTCGCCGCCGCGCCGAGGAATCGGCCGCGCGTGCGGCTGAGGACGCGGCAAACTCGGAACAGTTTATCCCGACCGCCGAGGCGAAAAAAGCGTACCACGATCTGGCCCGCATTATTCACCCCGATCTTGCTCTCGATCCGGACGAAAAGGAAAAACGGCACGGATTGATGGCCGAACTTAATGCGGCGTATTCCGCCGGAGATCAGACAAAGCTAAACAAGCTCGTCGAGGATTTTCGGCACAGCCCGGACCTCGTAACGGGCGATACGGTCGGGGACAGGCTCGTACGGGCTATCAGGCAGATCTATCAGGTTAAGATGCGACTGAACGAACTGATCGCGGAGAAGGTCGAGGCGGAGCAAGGCGAGCTGTTTGAGCTGCGCCTCAAGGTTCAGGCCGAAATGGCGGAAGGCCGTGACTTGCTGGCACAAATGGCAAATCGCACTCGCGTGCACATCAAGAAATCAGAGCGTCGATTGGCAAATCTTCGCACGGTAAATCAGGCACAGGAGGAATATGTAAAGGAACGCTTTGGAATGGATATCGAGGATTTCAGGTGATGGGTCTGAGTCTTATCGGCTCGACGATCATTTTGCCGCCAGCATCTCTGTCGTCACGGCATACGCCGATTATTTTGCCCGTCACGGTTATCTCATCCTGATTGAATAACTGAGGCTCGCCGGCGGGCAGGTCAAGGCAGACAATTCCAAATTCCGCGTCATAAAAGCCGCAAATGACCGCTCCGGTAGCATTGTTGACGACCGCCACAAGGTCGCCGCGTCTAATGTCGTTGTTAACCGTCACCGCAAGCGAGCCGCTCGGGATTCCGATGTTCTCCAGATACGAATTGTTGATCCAAACCCCGCGATACGAATCGTACTTTGCCAATTCCGGCGGAATGATCAATTCGAATTGAGAGGGATCGATTGGCAGATCTTGCACTTTAGGCAGTCGGCTTTCGTTCAAAGCTGTTTCGAATTCCTCGATCAATCCTTTTGCAAAGGCCTCGCCGGCTTGTTGCCGCGTCAGCTCGACTGCCTCCATCAGAGCCAAGACCGCGTCGACAAAGCGATCTGAGAATAGCAGTATCTTTGACCGCATTATTATCGACTCGGCCAGATACCCTGAGTTTTCGCTCTTTCTAAGAATGGCGATCGATCTGTCGATGGTCTTGAGGGCATCATCGAGCCTACCTTCGGCAAAGTAGATCTGGGCTTTGGTCTCGATGGAAGAGCCCTCGCGGGTGCGGTCCTTCAGACGCTTGTATATATTGATCGCGGAATCGACCGACTCGTGGCCTTTGTCGAACCGGCCTATCTGCTTGTAAAGCAGAGCCAGATTGTTATCGACCGTCGCCGAATAAAGGTGGTGACGGGCTTTTCTATGCAGGGATCGAGCGAGATTCAGGCAGCTAAGTGCGTCCTGAATTTGATCAAGGTCTTTGAGGGAAATTCCCAGATTTGCGTAGAAACTTGCCTGAAAAAAGGGGATCTTCGATTCTTGAAAATCGGACTCTACCGATCGGCAGTATTCTACGTTCGCCGTGTGCTCGCGGAGCGCCACCAGGATCATGCTCCGAATGATATGCGAATACAAACGAGAATCGCTCAACCTCGGAAGCTCATGAGCAAATGCCTCCTCAAGAAACAGTTCTGCCTCTCTAAATTCACAGGTTCGCCAGTATGCGAGAGCGAGATAATTATCGCACGCGGCGACCAGCTCAGTTTCGCCAAGTTCCAATAGACGGCTACGAGCCTGAGTCAATAGATCCTTCGACCTTTCCTGAGCGCCGGCGATCCTTTCTTTATGGCCGTGGAATCCGATCAGGCTGCCGAATCGCAGCAATAACTCCGCAGATTCCCGTTCAGTGAGCCCATCGATCTCGGGCACAAATTCATCTCCGGCCCAGTCCTCACTGATCAGCGCAAGCGCATTTTCATATTGACCACGGCGCTCCAACCTAAGGATCTGCCGATTCAATAACGCAGGAGCGATCGAGATTCGCGTCTGGAGAGACCTCATAAAGAACGGGGAAGCCAGTCTGCTAGTATATGCGTGATGTTTCGATACATCAAGAAAAACAAAGGAGAAAATTAAAAAATGAAAACGACGATCAAGATGATCTTGGCCCTAACATTGCTTTGTGGTTCGGTTATGGCAGACGGAAACCAGACGAGTGGAGGGCGCGAATGCCCGCCGGAAGGCTGTCCGCCGCCGTGCACTGAAAACTGCGGGAGCAATGTGACCTGGAATGACGATGAGCAGAACTTTGAGCCGTCAGTCTATTTCGACGAGATAGCTGAGGTGATCGAGCAAGCATGGCTCGCGGCACTTTAAGGGATAAATGAGGTCTTAGCGGCGTTAGCTGTCCCGGTCGGAACTGACGATGGTTTCAACCACCGCGGTCTCCGAAATT
>CAYSMU010000053.1:0-11109 GCA_964432145.1 uncultured Chloracidobacterium sp. | reverse complement strand
CTGCGTTTCGCAGCCGCGCATCGGCTGATGGCCCGCGGGTGAAAGGTCTATGATCGATAATCGTCGAAACCCAAATCCGCCGCGGCCGCCGTCAAAGATGTACGTACCAGCGTCGTCGGGGCCGCGATGGACCATCGTATCGCGCATCGCCTCGATCAGCGGCGCAGTGATCCTGCCCGCCGCGGCACCATATTCCCAAATACCAACAATCCCGCACATATTAGGTTCCGAAATTAATGGCTAAAGCCTGGATCAAAGCCAAACGCTCTGCCGCATTATCCCGCTCTGAAGGCACGAGTACGAATGTTGCGGTAAAAGGTGCCGTTTTCGACACATGCCAGCTAAGTATTTGAGTCGCTTCCTTATGTCCGTAATTGAGCGAACGCCAGGCAGTTGAGATTTGCGGCCTGCTTGTGAGATCCGAAGTGATGTGTAGCCTCACGCCCGAATCGGAACAGATGGAGACCAGCTTCGGATCGTCAAGATCTACGGTCGTACCAGGAGCGATATGAAACGAAAATCGGAATTCATGATCTCCGGTTCCGCTCAGTACATCGTGTATAGTCCAGTAACCTTGAGCCTTTTTGAACTCGACCATTCGCCGATGAGTGATCGGTTCCTTAAGACGCCCATATCCGAAGTGTTCGGCGGCCGCCCGGTCAATATCCTCGCTCGTTTCGAAAGCCAAAATAGCAGGATCAGCTTCGTTCCCAATGACAAAGGGCGTGTCGGTCTCTATCGTATTCTGTTCGACACCGTCGACCAAAACGGTCGAATGATAGGCCGTAGAGCGAAGATCATGACGAGCATTTCGATCGAGATTGTAACAGTAAGTCCCGGGATCGATGATGAATTCTTGGCCATAACAGAGCACCTCGATACTTAAGGCATCATTGTGAGCGTGAGATCCGCGTCCGTTTACGCCGCAGTCGCAGGCGTTGAGATGCAGATATAGATCTTCATTTCGAAGTATAGCGGCACCCGCTTTCCTGAGCGCCGTCGAATTTGTTGATACGCCATCCTGCGTCAAACGATCAAACCTCTCGACACCCTTTTCGCCAAAGAGCCAGAGCACCTCGGGCGGACATTCACTAGAGAACTTGAATTCCGGCTCGTTAAAATAGACCGCGGCCAGGGCAAGCAAATGTGCTGCATCGTTTGCGTCCCGCTTCACGATCGGAACGAACTGTGCCCCGTCGGCATCACCGATCAAAGGCATCCGGCCATCGGGCCGCGTCACCGCGAAAAGATAAGAGAACATTTTCTTCAGCTTATCGCGGTTTTCCTGCGGGATCATGACGCGATATTTGTCGGCAAGGACAAATGTGTAAAGAAAAAGCTCCGCGACGAACCGATGGTAGCCGGTTGACGATTCAAAATCCGCACCATCGGCGAGCACCTGTTTGTTCATTTCGCTAAGCAGTTCTCGCAGCCCAAAGTCACGCCATTTCGCAGCATCCGCAAGTTCGGGCAGCATGGTGCCGAGCCAGAAAAGTCCCGCAACATCGCTTAGATAATGATTGCTCGTCGAAATATAAGAGAATTCGTTGTTGTCGAAAATGAAGGTTCCGTGACGGCCGAGCAGCGCGATGAGCCGTTCGAGTCTCTCTGGTGTACACGCGGCCGAATATCGGAAGATATCCAATGCAGCGAGGAGATTCACGCCCCGCAAGGCGACTTCCATCGCGCAGGTCCAATTTGCACCTCGTCCGTACGGGTTCTGGCCGGCCCAGCTCTCGACCTGCGAGAAGAACGCATTTGCGAACGCCTCATCGCCCGTCACCAAAAATGCTCGGGCGAGCGTCACGGCATGGCCAAAGCGATTCACTTCCCACAAGATACGTATGTCAGCGCCATCGCCCGCAAATGTCACAACATCGGAATGGTAGTCGAGGCCCCAGTCTTTCCCCGTGATCGGATCGCGGCGCCAGACATTGTCTGCATCGAATCTCTGAAAACCGAAACCAGCGACCTCCCAGGCGGATTCCCGGACTATACGTTTGGCCCGGTCGATCAACGCATCGATATCTTCACGAAATAATCGCTTTTGCAGCGCTTCCGGAACAGCAGCAGCAAACGGCCAGAATCGGGCTTCCCGATCGCCTGAAAAATGACGAAGGAACTCATCCGCCGACAGCTTAGCAAACTCAGGCAGAAGATGTGCGGGAGCGGTCTCGATCTGATCGATCATCCGACGTTCACGTCTTCGGTGAACTGCCGCCCGCTGCCGGCGGACAGCCTCTCGCGAGAGGTTGGCGAGACTGAGATCGCCGCGAAAGATCGTTCTGATTCGTCTCGGTATCGCCATCTATCCCTAGCCGGTGCGGCCGATTGACAGTATTATTTAAGGTCGGCCTTATTGCAACGTGACGGCCGGCACTATGGCTTCAGTATGGCCATTGGCTTGCTTTTGACCGGTAAAACGTGTCTAATATTGGTTTGCTCAAATTGAGCAATAATTCAGCCGAAAGGAGGTGAGAAAACAAAATGGCATATATCTCTGTAAACAGCAACGAATCGATCGAGTCTGCGTTGCGGCGCTTTAAGCGTAAAGTGATCAGCGAAGAGATCATCAAAGATCTAAAGAAGCACGCTCATTTTATCCCTCCCGGCCAAAAGGCAAAGCTCAAATCGGTAAACGCGCGTAAGCGCAACCGTCGCCGTTTCCGTCAGCAGCGTCCGACCGGAGTCGGTGCTTCGCGACCGCCGATGGGGCAAAATCGGTAAAGGTGGAAAAGTGAAAGTGTGAAAAAGTGAAGAAGGGCGTCGAGACGTCAACTTTTTCACTTTTTCACTTTTAAAGCCTCGTCGCCTTTTCATATTGTTTTTTGTAGATTTTCAACCTTTTCATGTCACGCACACGCATATTGATCACCAACGATGACGGATACCACGCCGACGGCATTCTCGCACTCGAAGATGCGTTGAAAGAGATCGGTGACGTTTACGTCGTCGCTCCCGAATCCGAGATGAGCGGTGCGTCGCACAGTCTCACACTTGCCCGTCCTTTGCGTATCCGCCAGCGTAGCGACCGGCACTGGACCGTAGACGGAACCCCGACCGACTGCGTAACTCTGGCCCTCAACCAGATCTTACCGGCCAGCGAACGGCCGCACATATGCTGTTCAGGGATAAATCACGGTGCGAATCTGGGTGACGACGCCACTTATTCCGGTACCGTCGCCGGCGCTCTTGAATCGACGATCCTCGGTGTGCCTGGCCTCGCGTTCAGCCTCGCGGCTTATCGCGATCACGACTTTGCCGAATCTGCGAGAGTCGCTGCCGAGATCACCAGGAAAGCTCTCGCCGAAGGCTTACCGGTCTGGACACTATTAAACGTAAATATACCGAAGGGCGTGCCAAAAGGCATCCGTATCACGAAGCAGGGCTTTAAGGACGCCCGGCCCGTGATCAGCGAGCACCTCGATCCGCGCGGCAAACTCTACTATTGGATCGGTGAAGAAAGGAGCGGTTTTCGTGCCGAGGGAGGTACGGATTTTGAGGCGATCGACGAAGGATATGTATCCGTTACGCCAATGCGCAGCGATCTTACCAGCCACAGCGGCGTCGAAAAGCTGAAGGACTGGAACACTAATTGATGAACGTCGCCGCGAAGATAACGGACGAGATGTCCATCCAGCGTCAGCGAATGGTTGATCGGCTTCGCGATCATTATCAGATCCGTGACCAAAGGATCCTCGAAGTAATGTCTCAACTCCCTCGACACCTGTTTGTTCCGGCAGCGATAAAGTCTCAGGCGTACAACGACAATGCTTTGCCCATCGCGGGCGGACAGACAATATCACAGCCATTCATAGTTGCCCGGATGACCGAACTGCTTGAATTAAAGGGCGACGAGAAGATACTTGAGATCGGTTCCGGTTCCGGGTATCAGACCGCGATTCTTGCGTCGCTTGCGAAAAAGGTCTTTGCGATCGAACGTCTCGGTCATCTGGCACACGACGCCGAAGCACGGCTTGCCGCCCTCGGTTTTCGAAATGTTGTACTTAAGTCGGGCGACGGCACTAACGGATGGGACGCGTATCATCCATATGACGCGATGCTTGTAGCCGCGGGCGGCCCGGAAATTCCCGAACCGCTCATCCGTCAGCTAAAGGTCGGGGGCAGACTGATCGTTCCTGTCGGAGACGATCGCAAATCGCAGGTCCTCACCAGAGTTACGCGAACCGCTAACGGGACAAAAGTTGAAACGTTCGGCGGATGCGCGTTTGTTCCGCTGATCGGTGAACACGGCTGGTCCTAAGGGTCCGACGGTCGAGCAACAAAAGTGTATTATATGGACGGAATCATAGATTTTCTTTATCAGGTCAAGGATTTTCTCAATCCAAAATTCCTCATCGACTATATGTTGGCCCTCCTCGGCGGGTACGTGTATCTCGGATTATGGTTCGTCATTTTCGCCGAAACGGGACTCGCGGTCGGATTCTTCTTACCGGGCGATTCGCTTCTTGTGGTCTCCGGCCTCTTCGCCGCAGCAGGAAAGCTAAATGTCTGGCTTGTGATGCTTGCGTTCTTCCTCGGCTCGGTCATTGGTGACAGCACGGGCTACTGGACGGGCCGCTGGATGGGGAAAACGCTCTTTAATCGCGAAGATTCCTGGATATTCAAACCCAGTCGCGTTGAAAAGGCACACACTTTTTTTGAAAAGTACGGCGTTAAGACCGTGATCCTCGCCCGCTTTGTTCCGATCGTTCGCACGTTTGCACCCATAGTGGTCGGTGCGGCCGAGATGCCGTACAGACAATTCCTGCCATTCAGCATCGTGGGCGGATTATTGTGGATCTGCAGCATGGTGCTCGCCGGATATTTCCTTGGCGGCGTTATCGAGAACGCCCTGGGGATCAAACTCGAGGACCACATTGAAAAGGTAGTGATCGTCGTGGTTTTCCTTTCACTTCTGCCCCCGATCATCGAGGTCATCAAACACAAGTTCTCCAAGAAACCCGATCTGATAGACGACGCGGCAAAGGTCATCGAGGAATAAGCGGCGTTATCGCGAATGCTGTTTGACTAAATCAATTGGGTCACCTACACTCGTAACTTGACTTATCGGGGCGTGGCTCAGCCTGGTAGAGCGCACGGTTCGGGACCGTGAGGTCGGAGGTTCAAATCCTCTCGCCCCGACCATTTAAATAGAAAGAGAAAGCGATCATCTCGATGGACGCTTTCTTTTTTTGCGCCTCGATTTGTGACGAGCATCACATCTATCGTTTCCTCTCAGTGATAGAGAAGGTCTGTAACTAACAAGCCAGGTCAGCATTATCGGACGTTTCAAGGGCTCCCACGGTCCAATTTAGGAGGACTGAGACGATGAGGAGCCATCTATTTTTTTACCCGCGACTTTTGGCGGTGGCGATTGCTATCGTTATACCCTTAGGTACTTACCCGCAAACAAAGGTTCCCGGAGATGGATCCGTCGCCGGGGAAAGTTTCCTTGCCGGAATTGCGGCGTACGGCAACACATGGGCGTTTGAAGATCCTGTGGAGATCTTATCTGTCATCAACGACAGCGGCACAACCTACGTCCTTACAAATAAACAAAACACGTGTGTCGTCATAAAAGAAAAGGCAACGGGTAAGACCTGGAGAGGAAAAACCAACCTGCAGGGTCTTCTCAAGGTTCGGCCCGGCCCGCTTCCCGAGGACACGACAAAACTGGAGATCGTGGTGGAAACGTCATGCGCTCCCGGGCCTCAGGATACGGACACCGCCTCGATAGAAGGCGTCGTAACGCTCGAGATCAAGACGAATAATCGACAAAAGGTCACATTGACGGCTCCCGCTGACATCCGTCCGGGCGACACTATTTCGATGTCTGTGGATTCAACGGATACGGCAACCCTCAGCGGTATAGTGTTTGATGTCGATGGAACGAAGATATCGCCTCGTGACAATATTCTGACATTCCAGGTTCCACAAGTAGCTATGGAGGCTCGTATCATAACGATCAGCGATCTCGCGGGACGGGAGATCGGGCGCGACCTCATTCCAATAAACAGGAAAGCTCTAACTCCCGGGTCCTCAATTCCGAATGCTGATTTCACCGCTCCGCGATTCGGACAGACCGGCCAGATAATCTCCATTCCCGGAAAATACGACGGCATTTCTAGCAATTCGAACGCCTCATTTACCTCACATGGTCCCCAACCGACTGTGACCACGCTGGCAATTGCAGCCAAATCGCCTCGTGGAACGTTTGCCAGGTTGCCGTCAAACGCTCCTGCGGGACCCGGGATCCTGACCGTTAGCGAAGGCGGCGTCCCACAGCAATTCCCGTTTAATATTCTCAAGGTCGTTGGCACAGCAGACCGGGCAAGTATCCGCCGCGGCGAAACTATCAACGCTCACTTTGAGGTCTCGGGATGTCAGGGACTAGCCTCGATAATTCTGGTATTAAGAAACCTCTCTCCATCTGTGATCCGGTTCGTTTCAACGCCCTCGGGGTCGATAGCGACGAAGCTAAACACGAATTCAGACGGCGTGGCGAAATTTAACGAAAAACTGACTGGGATCTCCGCCGGCGCTTTCACAGTCACAGGCACGGTTACAAACGCGAATCCCGTCGCAGGCAATGATAAGTGCAAATGTAACTGTGAGTTTGCCAAGCCACCTATCACCTCGGACACGACTCGAGGCGCTGACGGGAGCGGAACCGAGAATACCTTCTCGGCAAATATGAAACGAGCCGACTGTACAGGCTCAAAGTGTTCTGTCCGGGGGATTTCGCACTCTTGGAGCGTCGGAGCCACCAGTACGGCTACATTTAAGGTAAGGGAGGGTACTGAGAATAAGGAAAAACTTGTTGTTGACGTCACCAAGGATGGAACCTTGGTCATTACAGTTACAGTCACCGTCGAGTGCAGCGATGGCACAAAATGTTCGGATACGGCTACTTACACGGTCAAGGTCAAAGGCTAGAGATCTGTACGGGAGCCGCGACGTCGGCATCTCGGATGCGACGTTTCAGATCTCTCGCGACGACAGCGTCGGTCAGATCGTCTGACCTCTAGAATTTAACTCGCAGCCCGGCCGAGAAGTTTCTTCCTGTGCCATCGATACCCCAGCTCGGGTTGCGGTGGAATTGATCGAGAATATTCTCGAACGCCCAGTAAACGCTTGCCTTCTCATTGAGTATGACCCCACCGCGAAGGTTGGCAATGCCGTAGCCCGGCAAATGCGAGAAAAGTACGTTCGAGGCGAAGGTCGGGCCAAGCACCCGTGTCAATACTTGATTTATATTCTCGCCGGTCGGCCGGAGCGTATATGTGCTTACATTAGCGTTACAGGTGCCCGCGGCGTTAAAGGTCAGGCCAAGAACGCACGCTCCGCGGCGAAAATAATTTTCGATCTGCGCCCGTGAACGCGGGGCTGCTGTGCGCCGGTCCGCCAGATCACCGCTTGAAAACCGGTCCTGACGCCCGGCGAATGTCGAATAGGCCTCGATCCAAAATCGGGAACGATCGTATCTAATGCTCAAGAATGTGGTTGGAGGCGGGGTTCCGCCCTCAATATTTGGTGGCACACTCGTGGCCTTATCCTCGGCGCGAATATAAGTATAGTTCGCCTTGAATTTCCATCGCTCAGCTAACTTGGCCGTCATTTCATACTCGACACCCCAAAGCTTTGCATCGGTAAAATTGGCACGCACAAGTACCGGATTCGAAGCAGCCGCGACAAAAACTGCTCCGTTTGCGTTCTGGCTTGTGATAACTTCGCTGCCCAACTGACGGCCGACGGAACCGGCCGGCAGGATCAGCGCCTGTTTGACGATCGAGTCATTGATATCCAGGCGAAACACCGTGAAGCTCGCTGTAACCCGATTGTGGTCGTAGCGAACGCCAAGATCGTAGTTATTGCTGGCCTCAGACCTTTGCTTCTCGACCGGAATGCCCGTGTTTACGGCATTCGCACCCGCGGTCGAACCTATCGTGCCGCCGAGAGCACCTGCTGTAAGATGATCGACTTCAAATCCGTCGCCAGTCAGGCCGAGCGTACCGAGATCCGTCATACTCGGATATCTGAACCCGCGCGCATAATTGAATGCGAGACCCACGTAATCGTTGACCCTCGCCACCGCACCGACCCGTCCGGCAAATCCTCCCGTTGTAAGCTCATCACTCGCCCAAAGCTGGCGGCCCCCTACAACGGGCGACTTGGAGCCGTCTGCCTTATACGACATCGCACTATAGCGAAAAGCTCCGGTAATTCTCAGCCTGTCGGCGATAGCATTCCACTGGTCCTGAACAAAGACCCCGCCGTATCTGAATCTCGCGTCATTGGGGATCCTGGGACGTGAAACAACAGCAACGGAAGTGGTTCCGTTGACCGTGAATGCCGGAGCCTTAATCTTCTCGGAATAGAAATCTGCTCCGATCAGGAACGTGTTGGTCCGCCCGATGTGCTTGTCGAGAAATCCGCTGATCCCATAAGTCGAAGTACGCTCATACTGGTGCGTAATATCGCCAAAGGGATTTCCCTGGCCACCCTGATTAACGCGCTCCTCCCGCTGGCTGTTGTAAGATGCAGTCAGCGACAGGCTGTCGAATATCCCGATCCTCTGGGTCGCATATCTGAAATAGCCAAAATCAAGCATCAAGTTACGCAGGTCGGCAATGAGATTTCCGTCACCGCCGACAAGTTGGTCAAAACGCTTGCCGTCATCCTGCTGTCCTCTCTGATAAAAGAAGACAAGCTGCTGATCGTCTTCGGGAGAATAGTTGACTCGCGTGGAAATGCCGTATTGTTTGAACCCGGTATTTGGATTTCGGTCATAAAGTATTGTCGACGGAAGCCCTAAAAATCGTGTGATGGCCGAATGCGAATCAACCCCATCTGCCGTGCGAACATCGCCTATTCGCCGGCCGTAAACGTCAACATAGCCTCCGAATTTCCGTGTGCCGTAACTCAGCAATGCTGAGGAACCGTAACTCTGGTCGGCAACTCCGAATGTCGGGTTGAATTCGCCATGAAATTCGGGCTCGGCAAAACCATAGACCGGCGACTTGGAGATAAGATTTACGGTGCCGGCTAAGGAATCGGAGCCGTACTGAGCACCGTTGGGACCGCGAACGACCTCGATCGCCTGGAGCGTGCTCGGGTCGTTGAGATTGAAAAAGGTATTTATACCGCCGCGCTGTCCGCTGTGTGTATAGCGGACACCGTCAACATAGTTGACCACGTTCTTGCCTGTCAGGCCGCGGATGACAATGCCCCCGAGTGTCGGGCTTGTGCGTTGGTAGTTAAGCCCGACCTCTTCCCTGCCGGCTTGCGCAAGGACCGACGCTGCCCGTTGGACGACTTGGTCGCCTGTGATCACATTGACAGGCTGCGGTATGTTTCGCGTCTCCTCAGCCGAACCGATTTCCGCCGATACTGTCACACGGGCCTCGCCGACCTCGAGCGTGATCTCGATATCCAGCGATCCCGTCGTGACCGTCTTGGTCGCGGTCTTGAAACCCGTAGCGGAAACAGTCAGGTCGTGCTGACCGGACGACAGACCATGGAAAAGGAATGTGCCACCGACCGTCGTGACGGTAGAGAGGCCGGCGTTGGAGCTTGCACCCGTCACGGAGACTCGAGCCCCGGGGACGACGGCGCCGTTTTGGTCCTTGACGATACCACTAACTCGGTCCTGGCTGAAGGCTTGTGCCGCGAAAAGGGCTGAAAAGCAAAATGAGAGTGCAATAGCGCGGAACGGGATATTCATTGATCTTTCTTAAAACCCTGTAGTTTTTGCTGACGAACAACGATGGTATTAAATGGCGCAATCTACTACCAACACTCGTTGAAGTTTAAGTGGAAAGCGTCTATTCGGCTTGATACGTCGCGACGCTCGTCGGCGTCTCGTAGCAGCGGACCTTGTAAACACGTACGCGCTCATCCGCGATCCGTAAATTAAGGTATTCGTGGAAGTATTTTGCTATGTTCTCGGCAGAGGGATTAAGTTCCTCGTCGAACGGGGGAAGTTCGTTGAGATTTCTGTGGTCGAGGTACCTCACGATCTCGTCGGCCGCCGATTTCAGGTCGCCGAAATCGATCAGCAACCCAATATTGTTCAATTCCTCGCCCTTGGCAAAGATCTCGATCTTATAGTTATGGCCGTGCAGGTTCTCGCACTTCCCCTTATAACCGCGCAATTGATGTGCGGAGGAGAAATTGCGTTCGATCATTACTTCGTAAAATGCCGTCATGTCCAGATTAATGTATATCGTCGTCCAAAACGACGCGGAGTTCATAACCCTTATCTCTCATTTCAACTACATCACTAGCCTTCAATTCCTTGACGAAAGGCTTGTACCCATCTTTGCTGACCGAAAGCCGCAACGCAACATTTGTCGGGCCATGGCTCAGCTGCAGCGCAAATCTGCCAGCTTCGTTTGTCAACTGTTCTCTTGAATAGATTTCGTTGTGCTCCCCGTTGTTAACCATCTCAAGGACTACTGTCGCACCCGAGATCGACTGACCGTTCGCGTCGTACACATGCCCGGAGACCAAGGAAAACGCATCACACGCAATGGAGAAGGCAACAAGTCCCACTAACATTGTCCGCAAATTGCTATGAGTACCGATCATATTTCATCAATTCTAGACCAAGAGGCAGCAACTGATGAAACTTCTTCGAGATCACCGGAAATTCGCATCCTCGGCAGGCTCGAAAGAAAATCGCGGCCGTAAGACTTTGTTCTAAGCCGCGGATCGAGTATCGCGATAACACCGCGGTCCGTTCGGCTGCGAATTAGGCGGCCAATTCCCTGTTTTAGCGAGATCACCGCCTGCGGCACGCTGTAATCGAAAAACGATCGACCGCCGTTGTCGTCGATAAATTTCGAACGGGCCGCGACTATCGGATCGGTCGGCACCGCAAACGGCAACTTGTCGATGATCACGCACGATAGCTGTTCGCCGCGAACATCCACTCCCTGCCAAAAACTCGACGTGGCGAAAAGCACGGCATTCGGCGTATTGCGAAACCGCTCGAGCAAGCCGCTTTTTGCCATCGTTCCCTGCAGAAAACAGGGATAATCGATCCGCGATGAGACGAGCTCGAAGAGCGCCGCCATCGAAGAGTTGCTTGTGCAAAGGACAAAG
>CAYSMU010000052.1:0-11116 GCA_964432145.1 uncultured Chloracidobacterium sp. | reverse complement strand
TGATCGCGGCGGGAGTAGTTGCGCAATCCCGACGCGGCCAACCCGCTCCCGAAACGAAATCCAACCAGCGTCAAACAAACCCGGTCTCGACGCCTACGCCGCTGCCAACGCCGCCTGCCGCGGCTCCCGCCAATGATGACGGGGAGGTTATCCGTGTCAATACTCAACTCGTTTCAGTACCGGTTAGGGTGATGGACAAGAAAGGACGCTTTATCGGCGGCCTTGCAAAGGACAATTTCAAGGTATTCGAGGACGGAGTTGAACAGGAGGTTGCGCTGTTCTCGAATGAGCATGAGCCTTTCACGGTTGCGCTCGTTCTCGACATGAGTTATTCGACGACATTCAAGATCGGCGAGATCCAATCTGCGGCGATCGCCTTCATCGATCAGCTTAGGCCTCAGGACAAGGTCATGGTGGTCTCGTTCGATGCCGAGGTCCACGTGTTGTGTGATCCGACAAATGACAGACGCGAGATCTATCGGGCTATCAAGAGCACAAAGATCTCGACGGGGACAAGCCTTTATGAGGCAGTGGATCTCGTCATTAACAACCGGCTGCGCGCTATCGAGGGCCGAAAGGCGGTGATCCTATTTACTGACGGTGTGGATACGACGAGCAGGCGGGTCAACGACCTGAACAATCTCGATGACGCAATGGAACTCGACGCACTCATCTATCCTGTTCGCTACGACACGTTTGCCGACGTTCAGAAAATGAAGAATGGCAGCATCGTGGCAAAGCCGCCGCCGATCTCGATCCCAAGTTCTTCTCCTGACACGTTTCCGATCAAGATCCCAAGCGGCGCCGTAAGTCCGGGTTCCCAGGGAACAACGGAGGCAGAATATCAAAGGGCCGAGGAATATCTCGACGGGATGGCGATCAGAACCGGCGGCCGCGTCTATCCGGCCCTAACATTGGGAAGCCTGGCAGAGGCCTATGCAAAGATCGCCAGCGAGCTGAGGGAATTCTATTCGATCGGATACTACCCAAGTTCAGAACGGGTTGCCGGAAAAAAGACAAACGTTAAAGTAAGAGTCGATCGCGAAGGTCTGGTCGTTCGCTCTCGCGAGGGATTTATGCGTCGAAAGGATACGAAATAGATCGCTAAACTTCAGTCCCGTCCGCTATGGTTGCTCCCTTTGGCACGATTATCAGCCCTTCTCGGATATAAAACGACCCATCTGCAGCGTCGAACTTCTCGATCTTGTCCTTGTTTACCAGCGTGACATTGTTGCCGATGCGAACATTCTTGTCGAGTATCGCACGACGGATCGTGCAATTTGACCCTATACCGAGATGCGGGGTACCCGAGTCGAGATTGCCCTTTATCTCACGGATCGATTCAAAGAAATCCGAACCCATTACGATCGACTCCTCTATCACCGTACCGTTATCGATACGGCTGCGAAGCCCTATTATCGATTTGCGGACACGCACGCCGTTAAGTATGCAGCCCTCGCAAACCATCGAATTATCGATGTCGCATCCGTGAAGTTTCGAAGGCGGAAGATATCGGCTGCGAGTGTATATCGGCGAGGCGGCATCGAAGAAATTGAAGTGAGGCAACGGCGAGGCAAGGTCCAAATTAGCTTCGTAGAAAGCCCGGATCGTTCCGATGTCCTCCCAATATCCGTCGAAAAGATGGGCCTGAACGTTATATTTCTCGATCGCCGAC
This sequence comes from uncultured Chloracidobacterium sp., assembly GCA_964432145.1. GTDB lineage: Bacteria > Acidobacteriota > Blastocatellia > Pyrinomonadales > Pyrinomonadaceae > OLB17. Next base: position 9,441 of record CAYSMU010000052.1, on the reverse strand, counting down.
GGAATGATCTCACCGCCAAAATCAACCGCCGTTTCGTCAGCTTTCAGCAGGTCGATCAGCTTTGGATAGTCGAAAACATAGATGCCCATCGACGCCAGGTACGGGCGGCGGGCAGCTTCCTCTGCCGACAGTCCAAAGCGGCTTGTATCGACCCGCATCTCTTCGAGGGCCTCGCCTTTCGGCTTTTCACGAAACTGAATGATCTTGCCGTCGGCGTCGGTCTTAAGCAGCCCAAACCCTTCGGCCTCGTCCGGCCTCGAGGGGATCACCGAGATCGTTACATCGGCATTCGTCTTGTCGTGCCGATCCAGGAAATCGCCGTATTTCATCCGGTAAAGATGATCGCCGGAGAGTATCAGCAGCTTGCCTACCCGCCAATCGCGGAGGTGCGGCATGATCTGGCGCACAGCGTCTGCTGTTCCCTGGAACCAATCCGGGCTGTCCTTTCTTTGTTCGGCGGCCAATATCTCAACAAAGCCGGTTGAAAAATTGGAGAACCGGTAAGTCTGCGAGATGTGCCTATTGAGCGAGGCGGAATTGTACTGTGTAAGCACGAAGATCTGGGTGATACCCGAGTTGATACAGTTCGAGACAGGCACATCGATCAGTCGGTACTTTCCGCCGAGCGGGACCGCCGGCTTTGAGCGTTCCTGAGTTAACGGGAACAAACGCGATCCTGCACCTCCGCCAAGGATCACCGCAACAACATCGTCGAATCGGCCCATAGCGTCAATTGTAGAATAGTAATCGCGGAAAAGTGAATAGTAGAACGAACTAGATACGACCGCTCGACTCTTGACTAATAACCTCTGAATATTCACTATTCTCTTGTTCTATGTGGTACTGGACCAAAATGCTGTTCTTTATACTCGCCGGTGCGGTGGGCCTGTGGCTGCTCTACGAGTTGGTAACGTTTCCGTCGATCTCTCGGCTAAGAACGGAAAATCCGACAACAACGTCGATGATCGAGTACCGCATCTCTGAAGCAAAGGCGGAAGGCCGCGAGCCGAGAAAGTACATGATCTGGGTACCGATCGAACAGATCAGCCCGAATCTGCAGCGTGCCGTCCTCGCGGGCGAAGACTCGCGTTTCTTTGAGCACAACGGATTCGACTGGGAAGCCATCCAGAAAGCATGGGACGAAGCGGTCAAAGAAGGCGAAAAGGAAGCTCGCGAAGAATGCGAGGAAGAAGCCAAAGCTGCCGGAACTCCAAAGAAAGACTGCAAACCAAGTGAAGACGACTGGATACCGCCGATGCCGAGCTTCAAACGCGGTGCTTCGACGGTCTCGCAGCAGCTCGCCAAAAACCTGTTTCTTTCAGAGGACCGTAACTTCCTTCGCAAAGGCCGCGAGGCGGTTTACACCTACTTTCTGGAACGCCAGCTCTCAAAGAAACGTATTCTCGAGATCTATTTCAACGTCATCGAGTGGGGCGATGGCATCTACGGTGCCGAGGCCGCATCGCGAAATTACTTCAAGAAAAGCGCCTCCGACCTGACTCGCGACGAGGCGGCGTTCCTGTCCGCGATGATCCCGTCGCCGCTGAATATCTTCAATCCGGCCAAGAACCGCAAAAGAGTCGTCAGACGCCAAAAGGTGATAATGCGAGGAATGAACTCGATCAAGCTTGCCTACTGAAAATGAACGCCGCGGGCCGGTGGGCCCGCGACATTAACGACCTCGTCGGAAATCCTGCAATAAATACTAATGAATGACCTTGAGCATTACCTTTGCGGCCTTTTTTGGCAAACTGGTCCTCGAAGGCCCTTGGAGGAAACGTCCCCTTTTCGTGTCGATCCCATTTAGCACTTGAGAATGCTCGGTCAACAAGTGCTCCATCACCTTCCAATCCCTTCTAAAATCGGGATAGAGGCTTCGGTTCTTTTCGCTCGCGTTCAGGTCCGCGTTGATCCTCGCCATTATCAGCTTCAGAGCAAGTTCCGGGTCAGAGGTGTCCGAGAGAATGTTCTCGCGGGTTGCGCCAACGACGCGATCCTCGCCGTAGTAGTTCACCTTCAATATGAGTCTTCCATCCCTATCAAATGCTGGTTCGCTCATATACTCAAGGTCCTTAAAGAACGACTTGACTTCCTTGGTGTCCTGAAACAGCCCGCTTGCGACCGCCGTTTTGATGAATCCTCCGAATGTCGACTTGTGGTCTTTCCACCGTTCTTTGGTTCCGAGCAGATCGGCCCTCTCACGTTCGAGTTTCGCCTCTATGGTCTCGCGGCGTCCATTGTCCGCAAAGTACATGATCCGCGGATCGTTCCCGAGACGTCTCTCAAGGTTTAGCCGGGCGATACCCGGGCTCGCGTACTCAAGATACGTCTTGTGAAGGTCAAACCTGCCGGTTACCCAATAAACGGTCGAAAAGATCCCTATCAGGGCCGGTTCCAAAACAAGCGTCGGGATTATGTACTTCCTCGATTTGAAAGCATGTTCCGAGAAGTTCCGATTGTCCGAGCTCTTCATCATTGTGCCCGCTACCTGAGCATATCGCGTGATATGGAACGATCTCTCGGGGTGGTTCTTGGCGTAATTGGAGAAAGAGCGGGCGACGGCCTTTGGCGTGGTGATGCCAATGTCGTTGATCCAGTCGCGCCGCGCCGAACCCGGAAAATATGCGTTAAGCACGCGTCTTGCAAAATCCGCACAGTTGTTTGTGAGCGAACTGAATTTGCTCCGATTCGGCTTCATATTGAAGGTATTCAGAAACCGGGCATCCTCTTCGGGCGTCGTCCTGACCGTGAGGCTGTATACATCGCGGTTAAAGGTCGCTGTCAGCATTGTCCTCCAGCCGCCGGCCGGCATCGTCCCATCGGGGTTGTCCGGAACCGCCGCCTGGAGGTGGCCCCGGCGGTACATTTCACGAAGAAAATCACGGACCTCGCCATTCACGTAAAGCGGGATGTCGCCTTCGTTCTCGACCCCGAAAAGATATGGGTTGAGCGGAACGGCGATCCATTCGTACGACGATCCGTCGGAAAACGTCGGATAACTGCTGAGCACAACGCCGGACTCGTTTTCTCGGCAGAGGCGGAGTTGGAGTGCGTGATCGGCGCAAATATTTGAAAAATAGATCGCCGTGTGGCCCGAACCAGTCATCTCACCGGCGTAGCCAACGGACTCAAGTACGATAAGCGATACGTCGGCCCTCGCCGCTATCGGCATTAGGAGAATTATTGTCAAAACTGTGAGTAGCCATTTATTCATCTCCATGACCTCCCCTTCCGCGGACATGATCCAAAAACCAAATCGGTGGGAGAACTTGTCCAGGAAGAAAGGCGACTTTTCCGCTAGTTAAACCTAACGTCGCGCCGCCATGGGGCTCGACCTCGCAGAATGTTCGCAAAGCCCTGCATCGGTGTTAAAACACTTCGGAGAAACTTGATCGCCAGACGGTTGCGTATTTTCCGTTCGAGCCAGTCCCTAAGGATAAATCTGTCAATTGCGTCCTCCATGATCACGAATACCGCACCGCCCGCCGGTGTTATCACGAGGTCGCCCCAAGTCATTTTGCTTCGTCCATTTGCGTGCAGCTTCTGGCCCACGTTGCCCAGCGATGCCTCGCTTATCGGGCCGATCTCAAACTGGGTGGACAGTACTGCCGACCAACCGAGGGCCTTCATCCGGGAGATCCAATATTCTTTCGACCTTCCAAATTCCTGATATCGGGCCTTGCCGCTGTTGTTGATGAATATGCGGCCGGCGATCGCTCCCTGCATCGGGTGTGCTACATAATTTGTAAATACTCTGCCTCCGTCATCCCAGCCTCGAAGGTTCGCGACCGATTGCTTCCAATCGCGGAAAAACGGCCCGTCTAGTTCGTTGCGGGTCTTGCCTTCGGTAAACCTGAAGCCATGTTGAATCCCGAGAAAAAGCATCGACTGGATAATTGCAGGCCGCCAGCGAAACCGCGTACTCGCCTCGATCACCTGTTCCTGATATCCGGCCACTTCCCGGTCCGACTGGTCCGACTTGGATCTCGCAGAACGCGGAACGATATCGACGGGTAATGCGGCGGGCCCCGCCCGATCAGCCCATTTGAGATCGACATTCCGGACAGCGGCCGTGTCGCTTTTACTGTCTATCTTGGTGCTGAATGGATTAGGTAGGTGGAGATTTGGTTTGAATTCGCGTTCCTGAGCAAACACAGATCCGGCAAGGAGCAATATCGTCAACGAAATGATCGTCGGCCTCATCTTTGGACCTCCTCGACACGAGAAGTCGTCCACCAAGCCAGATTGTTTGATGACCGACCTCCGTCATCTTCACTAACACAAGGAGCAAGGCGCGTGCCTCGGTCGAGATCGCGACAGTCCATACAAATGCGTGTGATCAAGGCCCGCACGGCCCCGTCCACGGTGCGGGCTGGTGATATCCGTGAACAAGCCCGCACCGCGTCCGAAGAAATTCGCGCACGTTTTCAATTGTCAAAGATCAGTCTGACCGTCTCAGCCGCTACCGCCAGCCCAATATGAGCGGGTAGCTTCGAGCCGGATAGTCGGGCAAGCTCCATGCCCGTTTGAAGACTGGCCAGCTATTTGACCAGCTCTTGTAGTCCCAGTTGGACATATAGACGTGTCCCGTCGTCTCATTCTCGTCGTAGGCGAAAACGACGACATAATGTGCGAAAAACGCGTCGTTCGGCCGACCGGTCGGCGGCCGCATATCCAGAAGGACCGCACACGGATACCCAGCCGCGACCCATTGCCTGAGCGTCGTGCGTATGGCATATTCGCCGTACTCCGCGCCGTAACCATTCCAGCAATTCAGCCCATAGTCCTTGAACGCTTTGACCACATAAGGAATGGTCGTGCCCGCACTCTGATCGGGCGGATGCGTCCGATATATCCGGTCGGTCACGGCATCGCCGGTCAATCCGTCGGGGATCAGGCCGTATTTGTGCAGCAGGGTCGCGCATGCCGCCTGAGCACAGCTATTCGAGAGGTGATTTCGCGATTGGGTGTACTGAAATATGTTGACACCCACCGCCGAATTCGGCTTCGAGTACCAAAACGCGTCACGTCGCCTCGGACGCGGCAGCTTAATGGCTCCCGACTTAGCAGACGTCCCCTTGAACAAGTCGCCTATCGGCCCCTGCGGCGGAGCAAATTCGCGAAACGGCTGACCGTCGAGAGGTTTGTAAGGCTGCCTGATCAGGTCCTTGTCATCGCCGCCCGGCGAACGGGCGGCTCCCATTCCGCCGAGGCCGAGGGCGAGGCCCGCACCGGCGAGCCGCTGAAAGAGTTCGCGGCGAGATATCCTGCCCCAGACACTGACTACGCTGTTTTCGTTTTGTTCCTTCATATCACTACGCTCGGCCTCCTGAATACTTATCCAAAATCTCAGTCTACGTCTATTCTTCATGCGACAAACGACCGGCAATAGGCTCAATTATTCCGATCGCCATTCGGGATATTTGCAGCTAGCGGCTGATTTTGGGTATGCTGGGTGAAACTGTCGTCCAAGTGCTCGATCATTTCCGGGACCAGATCTCCAGGAGGGCTGCATATGTTCTGCAAATACCAAACGTGCCTGATCGCCGTCCTCATCATCCTTTTGTCGTCGTTCGTCTTCGGACAGTCAAAGCCGAAGCCGAAACCAAAATCGTCGGCCTCTAAGACGGCGACGAAGCCGGCCGCGACGCCGACTCCTGCTCCTGCTCCTGCTCCGACGCCTGCTGCTCCGGCTAAGTGCAAGGCGAACGGCCTTTCCGAGTCAGAGATCACCGAGATCATCGATGGCCACAACAAACTGCGCGGGCCGCTCGGCCTGATGCCGCTCGTCTGGGACTGTGCTCTGGCCAACCTCGCACAAGACTGGGCCGGCGGCAGTCAGTTCGAGCATCGCGAGACGCCGTTTGGCGAGAACATCTTTGTCTCGGCCAACCCATCCGAGCCGATCGCGACCGTGCTGGGCCGCTGGATGGGCGAGCGGGCCAACTGGGACAACATTGCCGGCGTATGTGCCGAGGGCAAGGTCTGCACGCACTACACGCAAATGGTCTGGCGCTCGACCGCCAAATTCGGCTGCGGCATCAATCGTCAGGCAACCGGAAAGTGGCGCTCGATGCTCGTCTGCAACTACGATCCCGCGAGCCGCTCTTCCGGGCCGGCATACTGACGCCGGATGTGATTGCGGTCACATCAAACCGCATAACTTAGGCATATCATCATATCGAAACCGGACCCGCCAACCTGCGGGTCAAAGGAGGTGTCGATATGAAAAAGTACGTAAGCCTAACAGCGGCTTTCGCGTTGCTTGGCGCCGTCCTCTTCGTCCTAGATCAGGGCCGCTCTCAAGCTCAGTCAACCACTCAGGCCGCCGGCCAGCAGGACAAGATACCTGCGGTCATCATCCTTGCCAAAGACTCAAAGCTCGGAAAGGTGACCTTTAATCATGGCCGTCACAACGGTACGGACTACAGCATGGAAGGCACTATGGTGATAATGTGCACCGAGTGCCACCACACGGCACAGCCAGCCTCACAGGTCGCTAAGTATCCTCCGCTTAAGACCGTGTGGCCCGCAGACCGAACGACGACTCTGTCCGCCGATCTTTTTAACAAAGATCCAAAAGCGGCCGGCGTTGGCGCTTGCCGTGATTGTCACGCACGGGCCGGGCAGGTTCCAAAACTGATACCTGAGATCCCGGTCGTAAAACAGCCCGGAACCACGACCCTCGTCACGCTGACCAACCAGATGGCATTTCATAAAGCTTGCGATGTTTGCCATTTCGAAGTTGGAGCCAAGCGTCCCGACGTCAAGGTCCCGAACGCCGTAATGTGCAAATCGTGCCACGTTCAAGCGGCAAGTTGACCGCTGTTGCGGCGAGTTCATAATTGGCACCGTAGTGCCTCGCCTCCTCGGGGCACGGTGGTCGTTCCTCGACCAATGGAAAGGCTGTCCGCAAGGGCGGCCTTTTTCATTTCCCGCGGGCTGCATATCTCCAAAAGCAGGAAGGGCCGGTGTTTACCAGCCCCTCCGTTCTCCTTGGTTACTTGCCTTTCGGCCCGCCAACGAGTTTCATCTCGTCCACGACCCATTTAGCACCGCCGAACTTCTCCGTTATGAACAGCACATATCGTATGTCCACCGAGATCGTACGGTTCTTTTCCGTGTCGAAGTAAAAGTCGTTGCCCAATCCCTCGAAGTTGCCGTCGAAGCACAGGCCGACCTGCTCGCCTTTGCCGTTGAGTATTGGCGAACCGCTGTTGCCGCCGATGATGTCGGTAGTCGAAAGGAAATTGACCCCGACGCTGCCGCCCGAACCGTAGCGGCCAAAGTCGCCTGAGTTCTGCATATCGATCAGCTTTTGCGGAGCGTCAAACGGATTGACGCCGGTATTCTTCTCGATCATGCCCTTCATCGTTGTGAACGGCGTCCGAAACTCGGCCTCGCGTGACTGGTAGCCTTTTACGAAACCATACGAGAAACGCAGGCTCGAATTGGCGTCCGGATATACAGGATTGACACCCTTCATTTCGGTCAAGGCCTGCATGTAAAGTATGCGAAGCCGGTCGATATTCGCACCGAATTTGTTGGTCCTTGCGGTGACCGCGGCTCGTTCGGCAATAAGCCCGCGAACAAACGTAAGGATCTTTTCCCGAGTTTCGTTGTATTCCATGGTTCGCGGGCCGTAAAGTCCCGCAACCCGCTCCGGCGAGGCATATTCACCATTGGCGATCGACTCGGCAAATTTAGCCTCGGCGTCACGGCGGGCCTTGCCCTTAAGCGAACCGAATAGGTCCTCGGCCGGCTTGAACTTCTGGTCCGCCGGCAGGTTGTCAAATTCCTTCAAAAAGAACTTGAGCAGATTCAACTCGTGGTCCGGCTCGCGGCCTTCGTACGCCTTTTTGATCTCGGCGAGTTTGGCCGCACGCTGTGCGTCGGTAAGCGGCGTACTGCCCGGGCCGGTTGCCGCAATGGCTGCCATGATCTGCGGAAAGACGACCATGGAGTTCGGGTCAGGAAACCGGCGGATCACGACGTCGCGCATTTGAGCTGCGTTCGACTCTTCGGAGAGTGCCTTAAGCTCGGCGAGCATCGTCCCGTACTTCTTTTGCCGGTCGGGATTCGCCGCGATCCACATTGCCATCTGAGCCTCATCGGCACGCCGCTTCTCGACAGCCTGGACACGAGTTAGCTGCAGGTGTCCGCCGCCAAACGCCTTGCGCGAATTGTCGAAGCTCGCGATATCCGACTGGAAGGCGATCCTCTTTTCATCGTCGGTCGAACCGATCTGGCGCAGGCTGTCGCTAAGTGCGGTGAGCCATCGTTCGAGGAACGGGAAGTTTGCCGCCCGGGCGTAGTTCATCGACCAGCTCTCGCGGTAACGCGTCGTGCTGCCCGGATAGCCGAGAACGAAAACAAAATCGTTTTCCTTGAGGCCGCCGATGTTCATCGTCAGGAACTTTTTCGCCTTGTAGGGCACGTTATTCGGCGAATACTCTGCCGATGAACCGTCGGGTGCGGTGTAAGCTCGCAGGAACGTGAAATCGCCCGTGTGCCGCGTCCATTCAAAGTTGTCGGGGTCGCCGCCGAATATGCCGATGTTTCGCGGCGGTGCGTACACGACGCGGACGTCCTTGATCTGTTGGATCTCGTAAAGAAAATAAAAATAGCCGCTGTTGATCATCTGAATGCGGACTACCGCACCGGGCTTTGCCTTTGCCTGTTCGGCGGCCTGGAGTGCATCGGTATTTGCCTTGATCTTGGCTGCAAGGGCTTCGCCGGTCAGACCATCGGTCCCCGCCTTGATCTTGGCGGTCACGTCTTCAGCGCGGTTGGTGATGAAGATCGAGTAATCCTTGGCCTGGATCTCACCGGCACGGCTGTCGGTCTTGAACCCGGTCTCGACCAGGTCCTTTTCAGGTGTCGATGCCTGGACCAGAGCGTCAAAGCCGCAGTGATGATTGGTCAGGATCAGCCCGTCGGGCGAAACGAACTCGGCCGTACAGCCGATGCTCAGGCGAATGACCGCGTCGGTCAGTCCGCCGCCCGCAGGATTGTAGATCTCTTCGGGCTTGATCTTAAGCCCTTTCTTCTTCAGGGGCAGTCCGGCGATCTGGCCCGGAGCATACATGCCTTCGTCAAAAGCGAAAGAAATAGATACGGTTGAAAAGAGCATCGCGACCATCATCGCGAGCGATAAAATGCGGTTATTTTTCAGTGTCATATAGATTAGTCGATCCTCAAATAAACGTTTGTGCAGAACCCTCAAGTATAACGGATGAATAATCAAAAATCAGCGCCCGTCCAACTACATATCCTTAGATGTGTCACCATTTCGCCTTTCCCCCTCTTTCACCCTTTCACCCTTTCACTCTTTCACTTTTTCATTCTTCTACTTTTTACTTTTTACTTTTAACTTTTTACTTTTTACTTTTTACTTTCCCCCGTGTCCGCTGTCCGGGTCTTTTCCCACGCGGTAAATGC
>CAYSMU010000051.1:0-11198 GCA_964432145.1 uncultured Chloracidobacterium sp. | reverse complement strand
TGGTATTAGCCATATTTTCCCTTTGAAATATTGAATTCAGCGAGTTTTGGGCCGGAAAATGCCAGATCAAGAGTGCTTTTTGCCATGCACTTTGATATATTGTTCGAACCGCCCCAAAAATCAATCTTTCAGTGAGTGCCAACTAAGCTGTAGAGACCCAAAGGTCTTTGCCGTTGATACCGTTCTAGTCAGGTTGAAGACATGAGAAATTTGAACTTTAGAGTACTACTCTCGGCCCTTTGTATCGCATCAATTATGATGGCGTTCACGAGGGTCGATGCGGCGCCGGTGAGATTTGACCAAGTGGTTCAGGTTGTTAACGCCAGGCCAGAAAAGGCTACTACTTCCGCGATCTCGCGGCTCATGGTGGTCGATCAGTATTCGTTCCTTGTCGGTGACGATGATGACGATACGAAGAAGCAAACCAAGCCGCAGGATGGACGCGTGATCACCGAGACCCGAACGGAGATCGTTGCCGAGGATCCGGATCTCTGCGATTGTGAGGATGTCATAGTGACGAAACGCGGTTTCCCAAAATGGGCACTGCTCGGACTCGCCGCTATCCCTATTGCGTTCATTCTGATCAAACGGAAGAAGGACACGCCGACGCCGACGCAGACGACGACCCCGACGGGTACGCCGACAGGTACTCCGACTGGTACGCCAACCGGTACACCGACGCCGACTCCGTCTCAGACCCCGACACCGACGCCGTCAGTGACACCGACACCGACGCCGCCCGAGCCGGTTCCGGAACCACTGACGATCCTGCTCTTTGGAACGGGTCTCGCCTCGATCGGCCTTGCCGCTCGCCGCAGATTTGGCAGGAAGGGCGAGCCGTCGGATGAAAAAGAGGAAGAATAGAGATATCATGATGCCGAAGGCCGCCGGGTTGATCCGGCGGCAGTTCGGCATCGCAGCTGACACAGTGCGGAATCGGTTCGCACGGGTTGGAGAAGAGGAAATAATCATGCGAGTGAACAGATACAGTGTTTTGTTTGTGACCGGCCTGGTGCTGCTGCTTGGCATCTCGACCGCGTTTGGCTTTGATGAAAAGAAGAAGATTCCCAAGGACATGGGTGTTCTTACTGTCAAAACCAACGAGATCGCTTATCCCGTCAAGGTTGACGGCCAGTATGTCGGGATGAGCGGTGTCGGCACGGCGGCTGAGTTCTATCTATCACCGGGCATCCACACGGTCGAGGTAACAGGCCCTGACGGCAAGACGTGGGTAAAGGATCTCGAGATCGTTCGCGGCAAGAAAAACTGTGTTTGTCTCAGGATAGTTCGAGAGACTATTTCGAAGGCCTGTCCGTATCGCTTCACCCTTGACGGCCCGGATCGAGTAACGGAGGGTGATCTCGTTACCTTTGCAGCTCTCAATCAAGGAACTGCGCCAATACCCCTCCGATACGCTTGGAGAGTATCGAACGGTCGTGTAACGAGCGGACTTGGTACATCGTCGATCACTGTTGACTCTACCGGGCTCGGAGGCCGGACTATCAATGCAGAGCTTGATGTGAATGACGACGTCTATGACAACCGCTGCCGTCAGGTCATATCGGTGCCGACAGACGTTATTCCGCCGGTCAAGGAAAAGGAGCCGGAGCCGTTCCGATGTGATGAGTTCGAGGCTCGTACACCCGATGACGCTAAGGCACGTTTCGATAACTGTGTTGTACAGGCCCAGAATACGCCCGATGCCCAGTTGTACATCATCATCTATCCCGGAACTGACCGCCTCAGTTCCACTAGAAATACGTACGAGAGGCTATCAAGATTTACTCTGGACTACATGACCAAAAACCGGGGCTTCGACCCGAGACGTATCTCGATCGTCAAAGGCAGCACCAGACTAAAAACAACCTATGAAATGTGGATCGTGCCACCGGGAGCCAAATTGCCAGTCGTGCAGTAGGCTGATCAGATAGTTAGTATTAACGGGTGAGTCCAGCGGCTCGCCCTTTTTTAATGTCAATTTTTAGCTGTTCGCCGTTCGGTGTAGAATCTAAACTTTATGACCGCACCAAATATAGAAACCATAGTATCTCTTTCAAAGCGTCGCGGGTTCGTTTTTCCGGCGTCGGATATTTACGGCGGACTCGGCTCGTCTTGGGATTATGGCCCGCTGGGAGTTGAATTGGCCAATAATATCAAGAAGAGTTGGTGGAACTGGATAGTTTATGAGCGGGACGATATTGAGGGATTGGATTCATCGATCATTCAGAACCGGTTAGTTTGGAAATACTCCGGGCATGAGATGACCTTCAGCGATCCGTTGGCGGATTGTCGCGACTGCAAAACGCGTCTGCGTGAGGACAAGCTGGATCGAAATTCCGAGGGCAAGCTTATCTGCTCTAATTGCAGGTCCACTAACCTTACCGAATCGCGACCTTTTAATCTCATGTTTCGCACGACGATCGGTGCTGTTTCAAGCGATGACGATCCAATGGCACTGGCATATCTGCGGCCAGAGACCGCTCAGGGAATTTTTGTGAACTTCAAGAATGTTCTAGATACTTCGAGGCGCAAACTGCCATTCGGAATCGCTCAGGTCGGAAAGGCGTTTCGTAACGAGGTGACGCCGGGCAATTTTATCTTTCGGACGCGTGAGTTTGAGCAGATGGAAGTCGAGTATTTTTGCCGCCCCGAGGATGCGCCACGAATCCATCAGGAATGGATCGATGCATACGATGCGTGGCTGGGGACACTCGGTATTTCCGGCGATAACATCAAACACTATGAGCAAACCGCTGCCGAGCTAGCTCATTATTCGGATCGCACCGTCGATTTCCTCTATCGATTCTTTCCTGAACGTGAGGACGAAGAAAAACAGTTCGACGAGTTGCTCGGTATCGCAAACCGCACCGATTATGACCTTCGCGTCCACTCGAAAAAGCCCGAGGGGGAAGACGGAAAACGAATTAACCCGGACACGACTGAGGATCTTTCGTATTTCGACCCCCAAACGAACGAACGTTTCTATCCGTATTGCATTGAGCCGTCCATCGGCGTCAACCGAACGCTTTTGGCGGTTATGATGGACGCTTACGAAGAGCGAACAAACGACAAGGGCGAGGTACGCGTTATTCTTAGGTTAAAGCCGGCACTTGCCCCGATCAAGGTTGCTGTTCTTCCGCTTGCCAAGAACAACGAGGGAATTGTAACGCTCGCGAAAAAGCTCAAACGGGATCTGCAGCCGTTGATGCGTGCCGTTTATGACGATACCGGCGGCATCGGGAAACTGTATGCACGGCAGGACGAGATCGGCACACCATTTTGTGTGACGGTCGATCACGAGTCGCTTGAGGATAACGCCGTCACTGTCCGGGACCGAGATACATGGGAGCAGGAACGCATTGCGATCGCCGACCTAAAGAACACTCTCATGGAAAGGTTGAAATAGCGTTTCTGTTGACTTCTGCGATCGAGGGATCTCGTTCTTTTGATTCGAGTCGCGATGTATCCTGAAAGCATATTTCGATCCAAACTGCTGCGATACGGCGTATCGGTCGCAGGGGTCTTGCTTGCCACGATCGGGCTCGTCGAACTTCGCGAGTATATCGATTCGACGACAGTTGCGTTGGCATTCCTGCTTATCGTACTATCATCGGCGACATTCTTTGGCCGAAATCCAGCCTTCCTCACGTCGTTCGCGGCGATGCTTTGCTTCAATTATTACTTCCTGCCTCCTTACTATACGTGGACAATCTCAGATCCACAGAACCTGGTGGCTTTGGCCGCATTTACGCTGACGGCACTCATCGCCGGTGAGCTTTCGTCATATGCTAACCGCCGAGCCCGTGAAGCTCATCGATTGTATGAGGAACTGCAGTCTGCGTTCAAATCTGCAACCGAAACTGAGGCGTTGAAGCAGAGCGAAAAGCTAAAATCTGCATTGCTTGACGCCGTGACAAATGATCTGCGCACGCCGCTCACTTCGATAAAGGCTGCGGTCACCACTTTGCTTGACAGCGAGGGCGGGCATCGAACGATCGAGCTGAATAGTGAAGGCCGTGCTGAGTTCCTTGCGATCATTGATGAAGAGACCGATCGACTGAATGGATTCATAGAAGGAATGGTCCAACTGGCCCGCGTCGAGGCAGGATCGGTGAACGCAAGCGGAAGGCTGTCGAATGTTGAGGAGATTATTACAATCGCTCTCGAGCGGGCCAAAACGGTCGTCGCCGATCATCATCTTGTCCTTAATCTGCAAAAGGAGCTGTCGCTGATCCGCGTCGATGCCCGAGCGATCGCTGAGGTGGTTTACAATCTTATCGAGAACGCGGCAAAATATTCACCTACCGGGACAACGATCACGATCACTGCGATGTCGAATGGAAATAGTGTCCTTATCTCTGTAATGGATGAAGGAAATGGAATCCCGGAAGAAATGCGCGAAAAGGTTTTCGAAAAATTTGTTCGACTCGACGGTGAGCAGTCTGCTGGGCTCGGACTTGGCCTTGCTATTGCGCGGGGCATTGTCGAAGCACAGAATGGTAAAATCGGGATCAAGGCGGGAAAGAATGATGTCGGTACAAAAGTTACATTGACGCTGCCGATAGGGGAAGAATGAGCGAATCGCAAAAAGTACTTGTTGTTGATGACGAGCCCCAAATTACCCGGGTCTTGAGACACAGCCTCACCGCTCATCGATACGACGTGAGGACGGCTGCTGATGGCGTCTCAGGGCTCGATACTTTTCGCGATTGGCATCCTGACCTTATCATTACTGACCTTCAAATGCCCGAAATGGACGGGATCGATTTCTGCCGAGAGGTTAGAAAGATCTCGAGAGTCCCGATCATTGTGCTTTCAGTTCGCGGTGAAGAAAAGACAAAGGTCAAGGCTCTCGACGCAGGCGCCGACGATTATGTCACTAAGCCTTTCGGTATCGATGAGCTTCTTGCCCGGGTTCGTGCCGCTCTGAGGCGTCTACCCGACGTACAGGACGAGGGTGAGTCCAAGCTCGAGGACGGAGACTTTTCAATCGATCTCGCAACGCGCGAGATCAGGGTTGCGGGGACCATTGTCCATCTAACCCCGAAGGAATTTGACCTATTGGTCTTTCTTTTTCGAAACCGGGGCAAGGTCGTCACGCACAGAGCGATCCTGACCGCTATTTGGGGTGGCAACTCTTCCGAACAAACTGAGTATCTGCGCGTCTTCGTTGGACAGATCCGAAAGAAGATCGAGTCGGATCCTTCGCAGCCTCGCTATATTCGAACTGAACCTTGGGTCGGCTACAGGTTCAATCCCGCCTAACCGCCTACGTGAACGCTTGGACGAAGTTCGGGATCAGGCTCCGCTTGACGCAGGATCTCCCGGGTTACCGGAGCCGTGTCACCTTCACCAAACAGAATGTAACGGATCAAATACTGAATCGGGTTTCCCTCGCTCCAGCCGAAATAAACGTGAGGGATCTTGCCCGTGGTGTCTCGCAAATGCAGTAGAAGTGCGGCAATGGCGTTTGGAACGGCCGGGGCCTTTGTCCTCAGGATCTTATACCCCGCAATATCAACGCCGGTCACCTGGATCTTTCCGGTAAACTCAGAAGCGTCACCGATGTCGATTTCATAGAAAAGTATTGGGTCGTTGGCCGGAATATGGTTGTCAACACGCTTTTCGTGTTCCTTGAAGCGGTACTCGACAATGTCCCCTGTTTCGCGACGATTGGTCACGATACGTATCTCGCCGTCTTCGATCTGATCGATGAACCCCTGAGCGTGATCATCCAGTTCGATCTTCTGTATGCGGATCTCAGTCGTCCTCATGGCTCGCGAGATGAATGATGCGAGTACAATTCCGAGAATGAACAACGACGCGATCTTTATTCCGTCGGGTCTCTCAACGATGTTCGTGATGGTCGTATATGCAAAGACAAGCGCGATGAATAGGAAGATCCATCTTGCGGTCTCCTTCCTGACCCATGTAGAAATGGTTACGGCAATCGCCGCAGATGTCATTAGAACAAGTACTCCGGTGGCGTATGCCCCGCCCTGAGCTTCGACGTCTGCCTCGAAGACGTATGTGATCGCAAAACATATCGCTGAGATGATGAGCACCAATGGCCGCGAGGCCCGGGCCCAGTTCGGTGCCATACCATATCGCGGTAAGTACCGCGGAACGATGTTTAGCAGTCCTGCCATCGCTGACGCACCGGCAAACCAAAGGATCAGGATCGTACTGATGTCGTAAGCAGTACCGAATAGCTCACCAAGATATGAATGAGCAATGTACGCAAGTGCTCGTCCCTGAGCCTTGCCGCCCGGTGCAAACTCCGCCGCTGGTATCAATACACTCGTAATAAAGCTGCTCGCGATCAAGAAAAAGCTCATTATCAAGGCGGCACTACGCAATAGCTTTCGCGTCTTCTCGATTCGATTCGGGCTGTTTACGAGTGGCATTACCGCAACTCCGGTTTCGAAGCCTGACAGACCTAATGCCAACTTCGGAAAAACCAGCAGGGAAAGACCGACGATCATAAAAATACTGCGTGCATTCCCCGTTTCGGGAATGGTGAAAAGTGCGTCCTTCCAGTTTTGTAGAACACTCGGATGCGTGGCGATCTCATACGCACCAACGACAACCACGACAAGATTCAGAAACAGGTAAATAATGACCAGGAATACAGCGATACCGATCGCTTCCTTAAATCCTTTAAGAAATATACCCGCGAGAACGCCAACGAGTACGACAGTGACCAAGACGGGATGGTCTATTTGAGGCAGGTGTTCCTCAATAAACGGATTGTGAATGACGTGTTCCGCGGCGTCGGCGGCGGAAAGGGTGATAGTGATAACAAAATCGGTTGCTACGAATCCAAGCAGAGCGAGAACGAAGAGCTTGCTCTTCCACCGCGAAAGCAAATGTTCGAGCATCGCAATGGAACCTTGGCCGTGTGGGCTTTCCGCGGCGACCCGGTTGTATATCGGCAGGGCACCGAACAGAGTCAGCAGCACAAGTATCAGCGTTGCGATCGGTGACAACACACCGGCTGCGGCGAAAGCGATACCCGGTTGATAACCGAGGGTCGAGAAGTAATCGACCCCGGTCAAGCACATGACCTGCCACCAAGGATGTTTGGGGTGGGATTTCTCTTTTGCGAAGGGAGCTTCGGCCTGTTCGACACCCTTCATGAACCAGTCTTTGATTCGGCCGTTCGATCGGGGCCTGTTTGAGGTCATATGATTCCGAGGTCCTAAAATTAATCCAATCCTAAACGTAATTAAGGCACGATCATTTCAATCCGATCGCACCTCATCACTGGCCGTTCACGTTCTGCAGCCAACTATCAAACCTATCGCGGCGAATCTAAGTAAATCATAAATAATTATTAAAGGAAACGTAAATGCCGCCGAACCCTGCCGTCTCTAATATTTACAAACTATTTATGAAACTTCTACCCATTTTTTAGCTCCACGCCGATAACATGAAACTCGCCGGCATTGAACATTCCGGTTGTTGCTATCAAGAAGGAGGCAAAAGTGGTGGAGACGCTCCTAAAACATAACTCCGGTCGACCGATAAAAGAAAGGGGTCGGATCAGAAGTATCCTGCTAAATCCGGTCGTCTGTACCATTGGTGCAGCCGCAGGGATATTCGGCGGCATATCGGCTCTTATGTCCGGGCTCTTCTGCATTATAGTCCACGGTTTGGTTCCAGGCGATATGGCGTTCGATCATGCGGGCACGGCGCTGCTGATCATGGGAGTTCCATTATTGCTGCTCGGATCGATCTTCTTGGATGAGATCCCTAACGACCGATGACGACACGGTTGCATGGAATTTTAGTATCTGCGGCTTATTCCACACCCGCGAATCAATTACACGCGGAGCAGTCGACAGCTACCTCCTTAAGCTTATCGCCCAATGGATTTGTTTGTCCCGGTTACCTCTGGATCGCGACAAGGAATAGTAGTTGCCAAATTGAATAGTGCTGGTGCTGAATTGTATCTCCATACTATTTCGAAGGGTTGGAAAGCGATCCGGAAGAGAAGTGTTAGGGACGATTTATGGAGAGCTTAGTCGAGGGAATTAAGTTACTTGTTTTGGGGTGTAATGAAAATGAAGCAGATCTTAACGACTGAATTGCTCGTCATTTTTTTCAGCGTTGTCACAACTGCTCAGCAGACGATCTTTAGTGTGCCGACGACCGATGTCCTTGGCTATGGCAAGGTTTACGGGGAACTAGACGCAGCATTCAAACCAACGGGTGCCGAAGCGGTCGGGAAATTCTCGAGCTTCGTACCGAGATTTGTTATCGGTGTCGGGGGAAATGTCGAGGTAGGCCTCAACGTGACGGGCAATATCCAGCCGGGTTCGGATTCAACAACGCTCGTGCCGACTGTGAAGTGGAAGTTCTATGAAAACGAAGAAAAGGACACAGCATTGATCGCCGGGACCAATTTCTATATTCCAGTGCGAAACCGAACTTACAATGTTGGGACTTACACATATGTTGCGGTGAGCAAGACGATCAGTAAGACTCGATTGACTGGTGGCGGTTACGTATCAAGCAACAACGTCTTTGCACCAGATGCGGTACGGGCGGGTGGGCAATTCGGGATCGAGCAGACGATCAACAGCAAGCTGACCGTTGCCGCCGATTGGATCACCGGTAAGCACGCCAACGGTTATTTTACGCCCGGAGTCATTTATAAACCGCATCCGAAGGTCACGACCTATTGGAGCTACTCTATTGGAGATACCGCGGCGTCAAAGGGGAACCACTTCTTCCTTTTTGAACTTGGCTATAACTTTAATTGACTTTGTCTAGAGGTGCCGAAATGTTGGATATGGTCTTTGTTGGTGTAATTATTCTGTTCTTCCTGCTTGCGATCGCCTATCTTGCCGGTTGCGACAGTTTGAGGAAAGGAGCGAAAAGCGAATGAGCTGGGAATCTATGTTGGCGGCCGTATGTGCGGTCATATTGTTGATCTACTTGGGTTACGCGCTGTTGCGCCCTGAGAAATTTTAATGTCATGACTTCTAACGGAATCTTACAGATACTGCTGTTCTTCTTCGTTCTTACCCTACTTTCAAAGCCTGTGGGTATCTATCTGCTCAAGGTCTATAACGGCGAGAGAACGATAATCAGCATCATTTTCGGTCCGGTTGAACGTCTGGTCTACGCGATCACACGAGTGGATCCGGCACGCGAAATGGACTGGAAGCAGTACGGTGTCGCGATGCTTCTTTTCAGCCTCGTATCGTCGCTTGCACTTTACGCGATCCAGCGGCTGCAGTTCTATTTGCCGCTCAATACGCAGGAATTTGCGGGACCATCGGAACATTCATCGTTCAACACAGCGGTCTCATTTGTTACTAACACAAACTGGCAGGGTTACGTTGGCGAGACGACGATGAGTTATTACACGCAGATGACCGGACTTGCCTTGCAGAACTTTCTCTCGGCGGCGGTCGGGATGGCGTTAGCCATCGTTTTCATCCGCGGTATCGCTCGATTTGAGACCGACAAACTCGGAAATTTCTGGGTCGATCTCGTTCGCGGCATCTTGTATGTCCTGCTGCCGTTGTCATTTCTTGCCGCGGTATTTTTTGTCTCGCAAGGCGTTGTTCAGAATTTTAAGGCTTATGACATTGTACAACTGACTGAGTCGTTCGTTGTTCAGGTGGATAAAAAGGATTCAGAGGGCAACGTGGTGACCGGCAGGTCAGGTGAGAACGTAAAGGAGGAAAGCGCAATAAACACCCAGACCATCGCCCAGGGACCTGTGGCATCGCAGTTGGCCATCAAAATGCTAGGCACGAATGGCGGTGGTTTCTTCAATGCAAACTCGGCGCATCCCTTTGAAAACCCAACGCCGTTCTCGAATTTTATCCAGATGCTGCTGATCTTCATCATTCCGGCCGGTTTCACTTACACGCTCGGCAGAATGGTCAAATCGCAAGGGCACGGTTGGGCGGTATACGGAGCGATGTCGGTACTTTTTCTAGCAGGAGTTTTAATCGTTTATGCTGCTGAATCGCAGGGAAACCCGCTCTATCCCGCGTCAGTTAACCAAACTGTGGTCGGAGGAAATTTCGAGGGAAAGGAAACGCGATTCGGCGTTGCGAACTCGGCCTTATTCGCAACGGTTACGACCGACGCGTCCTGCGGAGCCGTCAATTCGATGCACGACAGTTTTACGCCGATCGGGGGGATGGTGCTTCTCGTCAATATTATGCTCGGCGAGGTGGTTTTTGGCGGCGTTGGTGCCGGTATGTATGGAATTCTAGTAATGATAATTCTAACGGTCTTCCTAGCCGGTCTGATGGTGGGCAGGACACCCGAATATTTGGGGAAGAAGATCGAAGCCTACGACGTACAAATGGCGATGTTGTATATATTGATCTTTCCGCTGATCATCCTTGGTTTCACGGCGATCTCCGCTGTCTCACCTGATTTCGGATTAACGTCCTTGAACAATCAGGGAGCGCATGGATTGTCGGAAATGCTCTACGCATTTACCTCGGGAACAGGAAATAACGGCTCGGCATTTGCCGGGCTAAATGCAAACACACTTTGGTACAACACGACGATCGGACTTGCGATGTTGCTTGGCAGGTTCTTTATGATCATTCCGATGCTCGCGATAGCCGGAAACCTCGCAAGTAAAAAGTCGGTGCCGGCGACTCTCGGTACCTTTCCGGTGAATACGCCGCTCTTCGCTATTCTACTAGTCAGTATCATATTGATCGTTGGGGCATTGACATTTTTCCCGGTACTTAGCCTTTCACCGATCCTGGAACATTTCCAGATGATCAACGGGCAAGTGTTCTAGCCACAAGTTCACTGAGGAAGATGAGGAAAAGAAGATATTTCGTTCAGAAAGGAAGCCGATCAGAGGCACTTTGTTCTCTGCGGCAGACAAGAAAATGAAACAAGCTATATCAATTTGGGATCGTAACATCATTTCTCAGGCGCTCGTGGATTCTGTCAAGAAACTCGACCCCCGGAAGATGTTGAGGAATCCGGTAATGTTCGTGGTCGAGGTTGGTGCCGCATTCTTGACATTC
Source organism: uncultured Chloracidobacterium sp. (assembly GCA_964432145.1). Lineage (GTDB taxonomy): Bacteria > Acidobacteriota > Blastocatellia > Pyrinomonadales > Pyrinomonadaceae > OLB17. The sequence goes on along the minus strand of CAYSMU010000051.1, from coordinate 177 downwards.
CGGATGTTGGCGAATATGTTCCTGCCGATGACTGTATCCGGGTTTGAACTTCAGATCACTTTGTGGCTTTGGTTCACAGTTCTATTCGCGAATTTTGCCGAGGCAATGGCCGAGGGGCGCGGTAAAGCCCAGGCCGATACCTTACGCAAATCGCGAACAGAGACGTCGGCGACCTTG
>CAYSMU010000050.1:0-11420 GCA_964432145.1 uncultured Chloracidobacterium sp. | reverse complement strand
CATGGTCTCGATGGTGGCCGAAACAGTCTGCATCCATGGTGATGGAAAACACGCTGTCGGCTTTGCTCAGACTATTGCTCAAGCACTCCACGAGAATAGCATTTCGATCAAGGCAATAAATGGCTGACCAGGAAAAGAAGAAATCGCTTACATCCGTAATTTTTGGCGCTGCGTTCCTTATGGCGACATCGGCGGTCGGGCCTGGATTTCTCACTCAGACCACCGTATTTACTAAACAATTGCTTGCGAGTTTTGGCTTCGTGATCTTGCTTTCCGTCGTTCTCGACATATTTGCACAACTGAATATATGGAGAGTGCTCACCGTCAGCGGCAAGCGTGGCCAGGACGTTGCTAACGAGACTATCCCGGGCAGCGGATATTTGTTGGCGGGCCTCGTTGCGGCCGGCGGTCTCGTGTTTAATATCGGAAACATCGCCGGAACCGGCCTTGGGCTTAATTCGGCCCTGGATATTCCCGTCGAATACGGAGCGATTATCAGCGCGGCTGCCGCGGTCACGCTGTTCCTTTTCAAAGAGGCGGGACGTGCGATGGATATGTTCGTGAAGGTCCTCGGCGTTGTTATGCTCGGGCTGATCGCTTATGTGGTCTACGCGTCGCATCCGCCCCTTGCCGAGGCTGCCTTTCGCACTGTTTGGCCGGCTCAGATCGATGCTCGGGCAGTCGTCACGCTTGTAGGTGGAACCGTCGGCGGATATATTACGTTCGCCGGGGCACATCGCCTGATCGACGCCGGCATCACCGGGCGGGAAAATCTCTCACAAGTCACTCAAGGGGCGTTCACAGGTATCGTGCTGACCGCTATAATTCGGTTCTTTCTCTTTCTCGCGGCATTGGGCGTCATAACGCTTGGCATGGTCATAGACGACAAAAACCCGCCCGCGTCCGTATTTCAAAACGCGGCGGGTACCGTTGGCCTTCGCCTGTTCGGAGTCGTTATGTGGGCAGCGGCGATCACATCGGTAGTCGGCGCCGCCTTTACGTCCGTCTCTTTCCTAAAGACATTTCACCCGTCGTTCGAAAAGAACAACAATCGCTTGGTGGTAGCATTTATGGTCGTCTCGACGGTGATCTTTCTTTTGTTGGGAAACCCGGTTAAGCTCCTTGTTTTTGCGGGTACAGTTAACGGTTTCATCCTTCCGATCGGCCTATCTATAATTCTGATCGCCTCGAGAAGATCGAGTTTGCTCGGAGACTATAAGCATCCCGTTGTGCTGCAAGTAGCCGGCTGGCTCGTTGTCGCCATTATGGCCGGTTTTAGCATTTCGACCCTTGTGGGATATTTTGGATGATTTCTTCGGCCGGAATCACTTTTTCCTGCATCAAAAATGCGGATTCCAGCGTCTATCGTTATTGAGGTTTGTACCTGTATGATCCGTTCGCTCACGTTTATTTGCCTGATGTTGGCTTGTGTACCGTTTATTCAGGCACAGTCGGGCAGGCGGACCGCTCCTGCAGCTACGCCGGCTCCGGTTCGCGATATCGAAGATCCGACGCAATATTCGGAATCGAAGCCAAATATCCGTCGCGTTCGTCCGCCGTCAACTCAAGTGCTTAGCCCCACAGCCCCGGCAGCCGATCCGACGGCGGACGATGATGAAGTACTTAAGATCGAAACAAATCTGATCACTATACCGGTTTCGGTCTTTGACAAGCACGGCCTTTATATTCCCGGGCTAAGACAGTCTGAATTCAAGATCTTTGAGGACGGTGTGGAACAGGAGATCGCGTATTTTGGCACGACCGACAAACCATTTACGGTAGCACTGGTGCTTGACGTCAGTCCGTCCACCGCCTATCGCATCGAGGAGATCCGTCGGGCAGCCATCGCGTTCGTGGATCAGCTGCAACCGCAGGACAGCGTTATTGTTATTGATTTCGACCACAGTGTCCGGGTTCGCACCAAAGCGACGCGCGACCGGATGGCCATTTATAAGGCAATTAACAAAGCGGATTTTGGCGACGGCACTTCCCTTTACAACGCGGTTGACGAGGCACTGAGAAAGCAGTTTGCGACGATCGAGGGGCGTAAGGCGGTCGTTCTGTTTACCGATGGTGTGGACACGACTTCCCGGAAGAACACCTACGATAGCACCCTCAATTTTGCCGAAGAATCGGACGCTTTGATCTTTCCTATTTACTACAACACCTATCTTGATAATCGCCGTGCCGCGCGTTCGCGATTTCCTGACATCTTTGGGCCGCCGGTGATACTGAGCGGCGTCAGCGCGGAGGACTATGCCTTGGGTCGGAGGTACCTCGAGGAGCTTGCCGACGCCACAGGCGGAAGGGTCTTTAGGCCTGAAGCAACTCCCGGTGGATTGACTGCGGCGTTTGAAGGTATTGCCGAAGAGCTTCGACGGCAGTACAACATCGGCTATATACCCGCAAAGGAAGGCAAACTCGGCCAGCGAAAACAAATAAAGGTTCGCGTATATCGTCCAAACCTTCTCATTAGGGCCCGCGACAGCTACGTCGTCACCAAAGCCGCCTCCTCACCTTCACCTGCGCCATCGCCGACGCCGTCTCCGCAATAAAGCAAATAAAGCGACCGAAAGACTATTTCGCCGCACCCGAATTATCGCTGAATTCGATCAGGCCCGCGGGCTCCGGTCATATCACCTGCTAACCCAACCGGACATTTGATGTGCTATCTACAATTGTCATCCGGGATATCGGATATTTCCCGATTTTGGTTTATAATTCTCGCGTCCAATTCAAATATACGGCGATCGGGCCATACACGGGGCTCGGATCGCAATACCAACTGTGATGCTAAATAAATTCTTCTTGTGCGCGGCGTTCTGCTTCGCTCTTTCGTCGTCTTTTATCTACGCTCAGCAGAGTCCCGCTGACGAATTGAACAACTATTTCAAGCCGGTAAAATGGCGTTCGATCGGCCCGTTTCGCGGGGGGCGTTCTGTCTCGGGAACCGGTGTCGTCGGTGATCCCAAGACCTATTATATGGGAACGACCGGCGGCGGGCTTTGGAAGACCGAAGACATGGGGATCACCTGGCGAAATATATCGGACGGCTATTTTAAGACCGGTTCTGTCGGGGCGATAGCGGTTTCAGAGAGCGACCCCAACGTGGTGTATGTTGGGATGGGCGAGCACGCAGTTCGCGGTGTGATGACACATCACGGCGACGGAGTTTACAGATCGACCGACGCCGGGAAGACGTGGAAGAAGATTGGACTCGACCAGACGCAGCACATTTCACGCATCATCATCCATCCGAAGAATCCCGATATCGTTTATGTTGCCGCTCAAGGGGCTCTTTACAGCAGATCTCAGCAGCGTGGCTTGTTCAAATCGACCGACGGCGGTGCGACATGGAAGAACGTACTCTATGTCGACGACAAGACGGGTGCGTCGGAACTCTCGATGGACGCCAACAACCCGCGCATAATGTACGCAGCTATGTGGGAACACGGCCGCCTGCCGTGGAAGGTGATTAGCGGCGGCCCCGGCAGCGGCCTCTATAAATCGACCGATAGCGGCGAGACTTGGGAAAAGATGAAGGCGGGACTGCCCGAGGAAATGGGCAAAATGTCGATCGCGGTCGCGCGTTCGAATTCGGAAAAGGTTTACGCTTTGATCGAGAGCGACTCAAACAAGGAGTCTCGCGGGCTATATGTTTCGAACAATGCAGGAAAGAGTTGGAGCCAGGTGACCAACGAGCCTCGCCTCGTGCAACGCGCATGGTATTACATCGAGCTGTTCATTGATCCCAAAAATGAGAACACGATCTACGTTCTGAGCGCCCCTGCTTTGCGTTCAAACGACGGTGGGCGAACCTGGGAGACGCTGTCGGGAACCCACGGTGACTATCACGACCTATGGATCAACCCCGATAATCCGAACAACTTCATTATTTCGAACGACGGGGGTTCGGCGATAACCTTCAACAAGGGGCGAAGCTGGAGCACGCAGAGCAATATGCCCACCGGGCAGTTCTATCGCATAAATGTCGATAACCAGTTTCCCTACCGTATTTACGGGGGGCAGCAGGACAACACCTCGGTCTCGATCGCGAGCCGTGAGCTTGGCGGCAGCGGCATTACTACATCGAGTTGGAATGCGTCCGCAGGAGGCGAAAGCGCCTTTCTTGCATTCAATCCGGACGATCCGCGGGTCGTTTTGGGCGGCAGCTACCAGGGCACGATCGAGTTCGTCGACGACAAAGCCAGCGCCAGTACCAATATCATGGCGGCCCCGATCCAGTACCTCGGGATGGACGCCAAGGACATGAAATACCGGTACAACTGGAATGCACCGATCGTGTGGGACAAGCATGACAATTCGTTCTACCACGGTTCGCAATATTTGTTGAAGACCTCGGACATGGGGAAGACATGGAAGGAGATCTCGCCTGACCTCACCCGAAACGAAAAGGACAAGCAGGGTAAAGGCGGCGGCCCTTACACTAATGAAGCAGTCGGGGCGGAGAATTACGGAACACTTGCGTATATTACAGTTTCACCACACGAAAAAGGTGTCATTTGGACCGGTAGCGACGACGGCTACGTTCAGCTGACCCGTGACGGCGGCACAACCTGGAAAAACGTCACACCGCCGGGCCTCGCGGAATGCTTGATAAACGCGATCGAAGTTTCGCCCCACGACAAGGCGACCGCCTATATAGCAACGACTCGTTACAAGTTCAACGATCACGCTCCAGGTCTCTATAAGACCACCGATTACGGAGCTACATGGACAAAGATCGATAGCGGAATCCCGGGCAGTGCGTTCACGCGGGTAGTTCGCGAGGATGACGTAAGACGCGACCTTCTATTTGCGGGAACGGAGCTAGGCGTTTTCCTATCATGGGACGGCGGTAAAAACTGGTCGCCGTTTCAGTTGAATCTTCCTGTAACTCCGATCACTGACCTCCGAGTACATAAGGGCAATCTGATCGCCGCGACCTCGGGCCGGGCATTCTGGATACTCGACGACATGTCGCTGATACGGCAGTACAAGAAAGATTCGGGAGCATTCTCGATATACAAGCCGGCGGACGGTTACATAGTGAACGGCGGCAGCGAACTAAACGGCTCGGACAATGACTTCACCGGTACAAATGTATTCAGGGGAGTAAATCCCGCGAACGGCATCGTGCTTTATTACAATTTACCCGAGCTCAAAAAGGATGATGTCATCACAATGGAGATCACGGATGCAGACGGCAAGGTTGTCCGCACACTATCCTCAAAAGCAGATGCATCCTACCGGCGGTGGGACGGAGGACCTGGGCCGGATCAGGTTTTGCCAAAGTCGAAGGGACTGAATAAGTTCGTTTGGAATATGCGTTATCCCACGATGCCGGGCGTTCCGGGTGTCTATATAGAAGCTAGCTATAACGGCCATAAAGCATCGCCCGGAAAGTATCGTTTTACGCTTAAAATGGGCTCACAGGCTCTGACAACCGACGCGGAAATACTGGCCAATCCGCTTTACCCGACCACCGCCGCAACATACAGGGAATACCACATGGTGATGTCTGGTATGGAAAGCGAGTTGACCACGATGCACAAAACCGTTAATAGCCTGTACGAGAAGCAAAAACAGCTTGAGGCTATCCTCAACTCCCTGCCCGCCGGCGATAAATATGCGTCGGTCAAGCGCGACGGCGGCGCACTCCTCAAGAAGATGAAGGCTTGGGACGAGGAAATGGTGCAGCGTAAATCAAGAGCCTACGACGATGTCGAGAATTTCCCGAACAAGTTCTCTGCCAATTACATGTTCCTGATCAACGCCACGGAGAGCGACTTGCCGCGTGTAAATCAACCGTCGCTGGACTTGCTGAAAAAACTCACAGCTGAGTGGGCAGCTCTAAAAACAAGGTCTGATGAGATGATCACAAAGGACATTCCGGCTCTTAACAGACAGCTTTGGGATGCGGGGTACGGCGCGATCTGGAAGGATTAGCCTGTATAAAAGGGCATGCCCGGCAGGCAAGCCCTTTTTCACTAACCAATGCGTTAAATGGTCATCCGGGAAGGCCCCCCGAACCTTCGACCCAGTGGTTGATAACCATCAGATCGGCCGGATCGTTGCCTAGGTCAGTCCTTATTTTTCAAGGACGCAAGCTGTCGTAGGATAACGTCGTCTAGTTCATCCTTCGCCCCGGGCCGATATCCGGTTTCGGCATGGACGATCAAACCATCTGCTCCAATTACGTACAGAGTTGGTAACGTAATCGCTCGATATATTTCAGCGGCTGCGTCGCCATTCAAAAGCAGCTTATAGGTGAATCCTTTATTTTTCATAAATGCGACTGGATCGCCTTCGCTGTCGGCGACCGATATTCCGAAAAACACAACACCCCGGTCCCTGTATTTTTCGTGCAGATTCTGGATGATCGGCATAGCCTTCCAGCATGGCACGCACCAAGTGCCCCAGAAGTCCATAACAATGACCTTGCCGCGATAATCCTTAAGGGAATGCGAATTCCCGGCTGGATCCAGAAGTGTAAAATCCGGAGCCTGCGCACCCAACGGCAGCAATCCTTTGACCATCGCCTCGGTCCCGGTTATCAGTTTTTCACCATAGCCACTGAGAATCGGTATAAAAAAGTCGCTCGGTTGTTTCTTATCGTTAAGTTTCAGGATTTCGATCGTACTCAGCACGTTACCGATCTGGTTACCCCGTGGAATGCCATCTCGAACACCGATAAACCACCTTGACTGTGTTTTTCGGCTTCCGAAAGACGGATGTTTTACTACTGTGGCGAAGGAAATGACGTCGCACTCTACTCCCTTGACGGTTCGTTTGCCTTCGTACAAGTAGTCTTCGCCTTCAGCAAGAGATCGGGAGAACGGTGCCCCATCTGAAAACGCCGAGATTCCGATCATTCCAACGGATCCAAGGAGCTGGCCAGCCTTATACGGTGTTGGAGACTTTACCACCTTCACGACCTTCTCGACCGGATCGAGTATGCGAAACGATCGACCGTCATAGGAGTAAGCAAATCTTACTCGCGGGCCATCTTTATCGCTCCTATCCCCGTCAACAATAAATCTCCCGGGCAGAAAGCCTATTTCCGCTACGGCCGCCCTCGCTTGACGAATAGTCGCCTTCGCAAAAGGAACCTGGTCATTATGGTCAACATGTGTTTGTCCGATCTTGTACTCGATGGTTCTTATTTTCAAGCATGCATCCGCCGCCTTTTGCAGTAACAGTTTTGCGTCCTTTGCCGTTGCGGCCTTCGACGACAATAGATCGCCTTTTTGGCCGAAACCGCAGATAGTCGAAACAAAAATGACCGCAATGCCCGGTAAAAGCCTTATCATAATTACGCCTTAGATCTTTTCAGGTGCATCTGGATCGATACCCATACATATTCGAATCCCCCGACTCTCGATCTGATCTACAACTTGTCAGTGAAACAGGTCCTCGTGAATTCGGTATTACACATGCTAATAGAATTGACGAAAATCGCTACCGCTCGGTTACCGAAAGACCAGTTGCCTTTCCGACCTCGAAGGGTGGCTCACGCTGTGCCAAACGCCGGCGATCAGGTGGTTGGCACATCACAGAGATCTACTTTATCTTTTTAGCATTAGCAGACCTCGATCCCTGCGAAAGGATCATTCCGACGACCTTGCCCGCGGAGTCTTTTTCGAATGAAATATTGGCCTTAACCTCTGGAATTGTAAATTGCGTCGGGGACACAGGTTTGACCTCAAGCTTCCCCTGTCCCGTCAGCTGGCCGAACAATTTTTCGCCTTCCTTAGTGATCGTCATGACTAAAGATGGAGTAACTTGATATTCACCGACATATTCTTCGAAGCTGGAAACATCAATCTCTGCTCTGTTACCTTCAAGATTCCTTACAATTAGAGAAGCGTTTGCGTTCGTCGGATCCAGCTCGATTGACCTCCGGTAGCTCTTTAGAGCAAGATCTATTTGGCCGTCTGCGAGGTAAGTTTCGCCCAGGGTGTCATGAGCAAATGCAGATGCGGGAAACATCTCGACGTTCAATTCAAAGATCCGTATCGCATCTTTCAGCCGTTTCATACCCACCATCTGATAGCCAAGCGAAGTCAACTCGGATTCCGAGAAATCGTAGAACGCTGATTTTTCTGCTCTGAGTTTTCTATATTCCGCTATTGCTGAATCCGCGCCTTTCTCGGCTACTACCCTGTAAAGTGTTTCAGCTATCGATCTTCTTGGCGGCTCGATGATATGTCCGTTGAGTATACCCAGGATGGAATCTGTGACCCTTTCGTGAAATCGTCCGTGACTGCCATTGTCGAGAATAATCACGGTTTGCTTTTTGTCCACCGCTCTTGACAGCAAGGAATTAAACCCGGGGAACCCACCTGCATGCCAGATGATCTTCGTTTTTTCGCCCGTTTTTCCGAGTAGCCGTTCGGTAATACGTATTCCGTAACCGTAATCCGAAAGACTCGGCGTAAACATCAGGCGCATACTCTCGGCCGAGAGGACCTTGCCTTCGTGAAGTGCCTGGTCCCACTTGTAAAGGTCCTCGACGGTTGAGTATATCGAGCCTGCGGCATACGGGATCCTCATGTCGATCCATGGAGCATTTAAATAGCCCGTCGGCTTTTTCTCGTAGCCGCTTGCTCGTCTTTTGATCAACGTTAAGTTGTTTTCGAAGCCTGAATTAGTCATGCCGAGTGGAACGAGAATGCGGTCTTTTAGAACCGTATCGTAGGACTTTCCAGTTATCTTTTCGATAATCGCCCCAAGGATCGAATACCCTCCATTGCTATAACGATATTTTGAGCCAGGCTCAAATTCTAGATCACCGTTCACGAATCTCTTGACAAAATCTGCCGCAGTGTTTGGCATGATGTCAACGTTCTTATATTCAGGTATTCCTGAAGTATGATTTAGGAGTTGACGGATGGTTACCTTGCTGCCGGTATCCTTTCGATAGTCGGGCAGATGATCGATGACTTTCGAGTCGAGCCTGATCTTTCCTTCATCGACAAGCTGCATAATTAGGGCAGCGGTGAATTGTTTGGTGACGGAAAAAATCCGGAATCTTGTGTCAGGCTGATTCGGAATTTCCCATTCCATATTTGCCATTCCAAAACCCTTCTTGTAAATGATCTTGCCTTTCTCAGCTACGAGAACAGCTCCGTTTAGCTGCCCGTAGTCGTAATATTGCTTCAACAGGCTATCGATTTTGCGCGCCGTCAGTTGTGGAAAGGCGCTAGTTACAAATAAAAGTGCCAATACAATGCACGAAATAGGTCTTGCAGTTTTCATAATGATCTTCTAGAACGACGAGCCCTCTGAGGTCTCCTTTGTCGAGAAATGCTAAGCGTCGCCGACGCCTGCCTTCTCATTCCACTTCGTTTCATCGAGGCCGAACACTAACAGCCAAACGACAGTCGCCAAGGCTCCTATTAGAGCTACACCAACGATGTAGATCGTGAGTCGAGCGGCAAGCGGTTCGTACAGATAAAATAGCCAACCGAATCCGCCAACCGCGCACATCACACCGAGGATCCTCGGAAGAAAAGTGGATCTAAAGAAGAGGTAGCCGTAGATAAGTGCATTCAAGCCGAAGAATATCACGGCGATCGATTCGACCAGATACTCGATCTTGAATGAAAAGAGAGCAAACGCTTGGAGCTGTTCCGAGCTGAATGCGGTTAAATAGCGAGCCCCTCCTAAGAGAAATAATGGCGCTATGAAGAATAGGCGACTAATGATCTTGATGGTGGAACCAATCCAACCAAAGACCGCAGCAAGCAAGGACAGCCTCTTATTGACTGGTTTCAAAAGATCGTAGAAGATAGATATCATTGCGATCTGGCAAGCCATTTCGACGAGATACATCGCAAATGCAAGTCGAAAAAGGCCTTCCTGTTTAAGTATGTTGGCGGCCGTAGCCGAGGCATCACCAGGTATAACGATGCTTTCAGCGATAAGACCTTTCGCGAAGCCTCCCAATAGCATCGTGAGCAAAAACAGACCGCCTGCAAGTCTTGCTCTAGCCTTTGGCGATCCATTATCGATTCGCCCCTTCACGACGTCTGTGCTTTCCATGTTTTTGATACCCCTAACCATTTAGCAAAAGTTCCTACACAAATTGCCCGGACGTCCCATTTTGGACACGTGCGTTGAAAAAAGGAGGTTCTGGACCGCACACGAAGCTTTCGGGTCCGCCAATGATATAGGGGTCCGACAAAAAAGTGTGCAACTCTCCCGTCGCAAATAGAAGGACGGGAGCCTCTGAGATATAACGCAATTTTCTTCGTGAGACTCCTTCAATTCGCTGCGAAGTCACGAAATTTTACTTCTAATTTGTTTCTCGCGGAGTTTTTTCTGTTTATGAGTCTCTTCGGTGGAAGGGGCTCTTATCTGCACATCGAATATGATCAGCACAAGCGTCCTCGATAGGGCTGGGTGTTTCGCGGAGAGTCCGTAACTACGGCCCGCAAGGTCGCAAACCTTGGCACGTCTTGGTGCCTAAGACATTTTCCATTCCGATGGGAAACACTTATGATCTAATGATCTGCAGATTCTTCTGGATAATCTCCCAAACCCGGGCGACATCCTCAGTTTCCGTCCTCAGATGGCTTATTACGAGCCTAAGCACAAAGCGTCCCGACAGTTTTGTGTGCGATAAAAAAGCATCTCCGCTACGATTTACTGCCTGCAAGAGTTGCTCGTTTAGGTGGTCTAACGACGTATCATCCTCGATTCCTGGAGGATGGGCGCGGAAACAAACTGTGCTTAACGGAACGGGTGCCAGGCGTTCGAATTCCGGATTTGCATCGATCCATTCCGCAAACAGCCGGCCTAGTCTGATGTGTTCGCGAATTCGCTCTGCGATACCGTCTACGCCAAAATATCGGAGCACAAACCACAACTTCAACGCCCGGAAACGACGTCCAAGCGGTATCCCGTAATCCATGTAATTTACGACTTCATCCACCGTATCCGTCCGTAGATATTCGGGCACCAAGGTAAAGGCTCTCTTCAGTACATCTGGTTTGCTTGTATAGAGCACACTTAGATCAAGGGGAACGAAAAGCCATTTGTGCGGATTGACAACAATAGAATGGGCCCGCCCACACCCATCGAGCACACTCCGCATCTCAGGGACGATAGCCGCAGGTCCGCCATGGGCAGCGTCCACATGCAGCCACAAACCCTCGCGTTTACAAATGTCACTTATCGATGAGACCGGATCAATACTCGTACAGGATGTCGTGCCAACCGTCGCGACCACGCAAAATGGCAGTATGCCGTTCCTTCGATCTTCGGCGATCGCTTTAGCGAGACTTTGAGTATCCATTTGATATTCATCGTTGACTTCCACTCTGCGTACTCCGTCCAATCCAAGGCCGAGAGCGACTGCGGCTTTATCGATTGACGAATGGCCGTGTTCAGAGGCGTAAATTCTAAGTCGTGGC
>CAYSMU010000049.1:9232-11508 GCA_964432145.1 uncultured Chloracidobacterium sp. | reverse complement strand
AGATGGACAAGGTCAAAAAACTCATCCTCAAGATCGCGAAATCTAATTCTACGGTTCTGATCCGTGGCGAAAGCGGAACCGGCAAGGAATTGATCGCTCGCTCGATTCACAAGAACAGCCTGCGTTCGAACGAGGTCTTTCAAGCGGTCAACTGTGCGGCGATCAACGAGAACCTGCTTGAATCGGAGCTTTTCGGCCACGAAAAAGGCTCATTTACGGGTGCGGTTTCCGACAAAAAGGGCCTTTTTGAGATCGCAGATGGCGGAACGCTATTTTTGGACGAGATCGGCGAACTCGACATCTCGCTTCAGGCCAAGATCCTAAGGGCGTTGCAGGAAAAACAGATCCGTCGAGTCGGCGGTGTTCGCGAACTCAACGTCGATGTCCGCGTCGTCACCGCGACCAATCGCGATTTGCTTCACATGGTCGAAGAGGGACGCTTTCGCCAGGACCTCTATTACCGGCTCAACGTTCTGTCGATCGAGCTCCCGGCTCTGCGCGAACGCCGATCAGATATCGCCGTTCTAATCGATTATTTCGTCAAGAAACATACCCGCGGGACAACCCGCAAGATCACATTCACGCCCGACGCCCGCCGGTTGCTCGAGGATTATTCATATCCCGGCAACGTGCGGCAGCTCGAATCCGCCCTCGAGCGAGCGATATTGCTCTGCGAGGACGACAAGGTTACGCTTGAGGACCTTCCGCCCGAGATGACCCAATCCGGCGGTCGAACGACGGCGTCAACAAATGGTGATCTGATCAAACTCCCGCCCGAAGGCGTTAATTTCGAGGATGTAGAACGCAGTCTAATAATGCAGGCGATGGAGCGGACTGACAACAACATCACCAAATCGGCTAAACTACTTGGATTGACCTTTAGAACGCTGCAATATCGACTGGAGAAATTCGGTTTCAAGAAAGATGACGGTAGTGACGAGGGACAAGAGACAAGTGACGAGTGAGGTTGAAAAACCCGCAAGTTTTAAGGATCTGATCGTCTGGCAAAAGAGTATTTTGCTGGTGAAGCAGATCTACAAGCTAACAGGAATCTTCCCAAGCGAGGAGAAGTTCGGTTTGATCTCACAGCTGCGGCGAGCGGCCGTTTCGATCCCGTCAAATATTGCTGAAGGCCAGGCTCGTCGAACTACTGCAGATTTCATTCATTTCGTTTCGAATGCTGAGGGCTCGCTAGCGGAGGTCGAAACCCAACTAATAATCGCTACCGAACTATCGTTTTGCTCACAGGCCCAAGCGGAAACGTGCATTGCCTTACTTTCTGAGATCAGGAAAATGCTTTGCGGCGGAGCTTGGCAGCTAAGATCGGACGGTGATTTTTATCATGCTAATCTATCGTTAGATCTTGTTTGGACTCTTTGAGGTGACCTTAAGACTCGTTTCCCTTGTCACTAGTCACTTCTCACTCGTACCTGAATCCGGAGGATTCCAATGGAATGGTTCTCAACATTAAGTCTCGCACTTGGTACGGCATGGACTTCCGGCATTAATCTCTATGCTACTGTCACCGTTCTTGGCCTGCTGCAGAAATTCGGTGCAACGAAATTACCGGGCGGTCTCGACGTTCTCGATAACTGGTGGATCATCGGCTTTGCCGGCGGGCTCTACATCGTGGAGTTCTTCGCTGACAAGATACCGTACGTCGACAGTGTCTGGGACGTCGTTCATACGTTCATCCGCGTGCCTGCCGGAGCGATCGTCGCGTACGCGGCTACCAATCAACTCGACTCTAGCATTACGATCCCGGCCGCACTGGTCGGCGGAGGATTGGCATTCGCTTCGCATGGCACAAAGGCCGCGGCTCGCATCGGAGCTAATTTCTCGCCTGAACCGGTCTCCAACTGGGCCCTGTCGTTCGTCGAGGATGGCGTGGCCCTGATCGGAACCGTCTTGGCGGTTTTTGCTCCGATGGTGATCGCGGGCGTTCTGATCGTTTTTGTATTGATCTTTCTGTGGTTCTTCCCAAAGGTCTTCCGTGCCATCCGAAAACTTTTTGCCGCGGTCGGGGCATTTTTCCGGGGCGGCAGTTTCGAGGACGTGGCCCGCAAGGCCGGTTAACGCATGGAACGTGTCTTTCAAATCGCTGCGGTGATCCTCGCTCTGGTCGCCGCTTATTTTTTGTGGCAAGGCAGTACCGACGGCCTTTTCCTCGCAGCAGTTGGCGGTGCCGTTTGCTTTTTTTTGAGCGTCCGTTTCCAGGTCAAGGGCAGGCTCAAACAGCGTGAGGCCGAACGCGAAGCCGAAGAGGATCCCGCGCA
>CAYSMU010000049.1:0-9222 GCA_964432145.1 uncultured Chloracidobacterium sp. | reverse complement strand
GTTTTATCGACCATGGGAAGCCTCGGCGATCTCCACCCAAAGATCGCCCTCGGCCGTGAACTTCGCCGTCGGGGACACGAGGTTGTCCTCAGCACCTGGCAGGGTTACCGCGAAAAGGTAACGGCAAACGGACTCGAATTCGCGTTGCTCCGGCCCAGCATCGACCCCGATGATACGGAAATTCACCGGCGTGCGCTCGACGCCCGCCGCGGGCCGGAATATGTGATCCGCGATCTGATCATGCCGAGCATCCGTGAGATGTATGACGACCTTACAGAGGCAACAAAGGATGCCGACTTGCTTATCTCGGGCGAGATCGTCTATGTTGCAAAGTCGGTCAATGAGGTCTCGGGGATCAAATGGATATCGACGAGCCTCGCTCCGCTGACGATGTTCTCCTCGCACGATCCCGGCGTGTATCCGCAGGCGACGTGGATCGAATACCTGCGGCCGCTTCCGTCGTTCGCACACAAACTGATGTTCGAACTGGCAAAAATGACCGTGACCCCATGGTTAGAGCCGTATCGTGAGTTTCGCCGCGGCATCGGCCTCGACCCCGATCACGACCCGATCTTTGCCGTCAAGTTCTCGCCGCTGCTGCATCTCGCTATGTTCTCGAAGGCCCTCGCTTTGCCGCAGCCCGATTGGCATTCGCCAACCCTGCAGACCGGCGCATGTTTTTTTGATGAGAGCGAATCGAGCGATCTCGATCCGGCGCTTGCCGAGTTTCTCGACGCCGGTGAAGCTCCGATAGTCTTCACCCTTGGTTCTGCCGCTGTAATGGATGCGGGCGACTTTTTTGACGAAAGTGCCAAGGCCGCAAAGCTCCTTGGCCGTCGTGCGCTGCTTCTTTACGGCCGGGACCAGGCCAGGCCAAAAGGGCTCGACGATAATATCGCCGCGTTCGAATTCGCTCCGTACTCGTTAGTATTCCCAAGGGCCGCGTGTGCAGTGCACCAGGCCGGTGTCGGCACGACGGGACAGGTACTTCGGGCCGGTGTGCCGCATTTGATCGTGCCGTTCAGCCACGACCAACCGGACAACGCTGCCCGTTGCCGGCGTGCGGGAGTGGCTGAGATCATCGAGCGCGACTCCTACACCGCCGCACGATCGGCCGCCGCTCTGAACGGCATTCTAGGCAACGAGAAATATCGGTCTAACGCACTCGCCCTCAAGAAGATCGTCGACGCCGAACACGGCACCGAAACTGCGTGCGATGCGATCGAAGATATTTTGCGCATGGCCCCGCAGCCGCTAAGATAGTCGTTTATGAGCGATATTAGGCAATTGCTTGAAAACAACAAACGGTGGTCTCAAAAGGCGGTAGAGGAAAACCCGCGATTCTTCTCCGACCTCGCCGACCAGCAAAATCCGGATTACCTTTGGATCGGCTGCTCGGACAGCCGCGTCTCGGCGAACGTGATAGTCGATCTTGCCCCGGGCGAGGTCTTTGTTCATCGCAACGTCGCTAATCTTGTCAACCATACCGACATGAATTGCCTTTCGGTGATCCAGTTCGCTGTCGAGGTCCTCCAGGTCGAACACATCATAGTTTGCGGCCACTTCGGGTGCGGCGGCGTGCAGGCAGCGATGGAGACAAAACGGCACGGCCTAATAGACAACTGGCTGCGGCATATTCAGGACACCGCAAACCTCCATTCTAATTTGCTCGACGGGATCACTGACCCGCAGGAAAAGCTCGACCGGCTTTGCCAGCTGAATGTAGCTGAACAGGTCCTTAACGTCGGCGAAACGACGATCGTTCTCGACGCGTGGAACCGCGGGCAGCAGCTATCCATACACGGCTGGATCTATGGCTTAAAGGACGGCATCATCCGGGACCTCGCTATTTCGGTTGACGGTCCCGATCAACTCGCAGGATTGCGTGATAACTTCCTTTTTTCTGACAAACGCCGCAGATCGGACTTTGCATCAAATTAGCTCGTTATATGCTCTCAAAAACGATACTTCGACTTGCATGTTCGGCACTTGTCCTGGCCGCTGCCGCCTCGCTTGCCGCGGGCCAGATGTCCCGAAAGCCGTCACCGACACGCGAGCCGGCGGGCGCGATGGACAAGCGGCCGGATTCTAAGAAGAACTCGCTGCCCAAGGTCGCGTCGCAAGCGGACTTCGACCTGATCGCCCGGACATATCACCAGGGCACGCCGTACGCCCTGCCGCACGCGATGTTCGTGATCGACCGCCGAGCGGGCAACAAGGTCTATTTCGTTAACTCGCAAAAGTATCGTTTTCACAAAGATTTTCTTCTTGCGACCTATCTCGTACCGCGAGGTGCGGATGTATTTAAGCCGATATATGTCGACCCCGATCGCCGGTTCATCGTCGGCACGATCGCCTGGCAAAAGACCGTAGATAAATTTACGTGGGAGCTATGGGAAGGTGACCTGGCGACCGCGGCGATCATCAAGGCAGCGGATGAAGCTATCAATAAGGCATTTTTTCAAAAGGTGTTTTACAAGCCGAATTCGATCCGGCAGGAGGACGCAACGGCAAGCATCGGTATCGACCGCGTGCTTCAGGATGAGCTTAATCGTAATCAGGCCTATCTTGCCCTAAATACCGGCACCGCTGTCGGACGGCTCCACATCATCGACAAACTCGACGACACCGTCGAGATCGGCGATAACGAGATCGTCGTGCTTAAAGAGCTTCCGATCTCGCTGCCGCCGGTCCGCGGGATCATCCTTGCCCGGCCTTCGTCGCCGCTCTCGCACATCAACATTCTTGCAAAGGGCTGGAATATCCCGAATGTCTATATCAAAGACGCCGACCGGTTGTTTCGCGAATTCGATACCTTTGTTTTCAAGCTCGAGGCGAACCTGACCGATTACCGGCTCGACCGTGCTTCGCAGGACGATATCCGCCAATCGTTCGTCTCGCCCGATCAACAGATCCCGCCGGTCGATCTCAAAACTTTGAAGCTCGCCGGCCTGCGCGAAATGCGAAAAAAGGACAGTATTGCTTTTGGCTCCAAAGCCGCTAACCTTGGCGAGATGCTGAACGCAAAGATCCCGGGAATTACGGTTCCTGACGGCTTTTCGGTCCCGTTCGGATGGTACGACAAGTTCATGCGCGACAATCACCTGAACGAGATCATACTGAACCTGATGGACGATCTCACTTTTGTCCATAATCCTCGCGTCCGACGACAAAAGCTCGAGGAGTTTCGCAACTCGATCCAGAACGGAAAGTTCGACCCCGAATTGCGGACGGCGATCATAGCTAAATGGAAGTCCCAGCTTGCCGGAAAACCCGTCTTTGTTCGCAGTTCGTCAAACAGTGAGGACCTGCCAAATTTCTCGGGTGCGGGCCTGTATTCGAGCGTGCCGAATGTCATCGAAGAAGACAAATTGATCGAGGCCGTCAAAAAGGTCTGGGCATCGCTGTGGAGATTCGAGGCATACGAGGCACGGGTACGAAATTATGTCAGCCAATCGGATGTTTATATGTCCGCTCTGATCCAGATCGGCATCGACATGGAAAAAGGCGGCGTGATGATCACCAAAGACCCGTTCGACGACAAGAGCAAGAACTCGGTCTATATCAGCGCGGTATGCGGGCACAATTCACGAGTGGTCAATAACAACGGCATTCCCGAGCAGATCCTTTTCAATCCGCGATCGAATTCCGTCATTGTGATGACGCTTTCGCAACAGGAAAATGCCCTCGCATTCGATGAGAAAGGCGACCTAAAGGAAACCGTTGACAAGTGCGCCGGGGCAAAGAAACGCGTGCTTACAGATCTGCAGACCCGGAGCCTTGCAAAGGCCGCGATCGACATCCGGCGTGCATTCGGCGGCAAAAAAGAGCAGGATATCGAATGGGGAATAATGGGCGGTAAATTGTATATCGTTCAGTCCCGGCCATACATCGACAAATAACGAAAATATGAAACGACTTACTCTAATTCTTTCAGCAGCGGCATTTGCAGCCGCTTGCGCCAATTCTCCGCAGCCCATCCAGCAAAACGCCAACTCGGCCGCAGGTAATACCGAGCGGCCGCAGACCGCAATTGCTCACACGACCGAGAACCAAAAACCGCAAATGCCACCCGCAGGCGGCGAAAAGGGAAAATGGTCGCAAAGCGGCGATCCCATTGATACAAAGAAGTTTGACGCGTCAGTCGCGTCCGCCGAGAAAGCACTTGCCGGCAAACCGGCTGACGCGGCAGCCAAAAAGGCATTGGCCACGGCCTATTTCGAGCGTGCCGTGGCCCTCACCGATGCCCGCCAATACGCCTCGGCCCTGGGCGATTATCGGCGAGCCGTAAAGTACGACCCGTCCAACGCTCAGGCAAAAGATTGGATCGACAAGATCGTCATGATCTACGACGGCATGGGCAAATCCTACCCGAAAGAAGGCGAAGAACCACCGCCGCTGCCTTTTGAAGGAAAGAAGTGACGAGCACCTGACCTCTCTTTAACCGCGAGGCCCTTATGCGAATAAGGGCCTCTTTGCTTAGGTTGTCCTAGCTGGTCCGCAGGTCACCGGAATAGGGCATCTGGGTCACCGGAAAAGGTTAGCTGGGTCACCGGAAAAGGGCATCTGGGTCACCGTTTTTTTGCGCTCCATTCCGGAGAAAATCGGCGGTATTCCGCATCTAGCTGTCTCCCATTGAACCCGAAACCACCACCGCGTCGATCAAGCCCCAAAGCCGCCGCCGCAGCACCCGAATCGCTGTCCGCAACAAACTCCCATAGCGACTCTCGACGCCACCCGAAAACTATCGGCCGGAACTCCCAAAACACCATCAATGCCAATATGATCGGCAGGCGATCGTGAAGGCGGGATACCGCTTACGATCTCGGGTCGTGAATTGAGAACATAATATTGATCTTGGAGAAAAGAGAAGTATGAGATGCCATCATGTGACGGCAAACTCTGTGTGCGATCTGGTTGACAAATCCGTTGACAGAATGTGTTACCAGGATGATAATTTCCGTATGGCAATACAAGTAAGAGTTAACGACGCAACCCACGGAGTGATCAAGGCTTTGGCGAAAGAATCGGGTGATTCGATGCAGGGCGTTATTGACAAAGCCATCTGTCGGTATAAGCGTGAGCTTTTCTTGGAAAGTTTGAATGAGGATTTCAAACGTCTGAGAAGCAATAGCGAAAGTTGGGGCGAGGAATTGGAGGAGCGAAGGCTCTGGGAGAACACATTGCTCGACGGAGATGAGAAATGAGCAATATTTTTCGCGGTGAGGTTTGGCTGGTTAGCCTGGACCCAACGCTGGGGAGAGAGCAGGCGGGGACACGCCCTGCGTTGGTCATTTCAGAAAATCTCTTCAATCAAGGTTACGCTGACCTTGTAATTGTCGTCCCCATCACTTCAAAGGACAAAGACATTCGATCGCACGTCGCGATAAGCAAGGACGAAGGCGGATTGACTATGCAAAGCTTTGCCAAATGCGAGGATATTCGCTCGATCTCAAAACAACAGCTGCGAAAAAGGCTCGGACTGGTGTCAGACGCTACGATCGAACTCGTCGAAGAGAAACTTCGGCTATTAATAGGACTTTGAGCAGGTGCAGCCACCGAAGCTTCGATCATGCCAACACGACATTGTGTAAAAGGTAACGGGCAAAACTAAGGACACCCGGACTGGCCTGCGGCCTGAGCGCCCGGATCCTGACGACCTTCTGCCCGAATGCGCTAGACAAGTGCAGGCATTGGTAACTAAACTATCTCTTTTGCCTTCGAGTCTGAGGCAAAACAATGAGGTAACAGAAAGGTTATTATGGCAATCTCAGCAAACGATATCAGAAAAGGAATGGTGATCCTGCACGAGGGTTCGCCTGTGAAGGTGATGGAGTTTCACCATCACACGCCGGGCAATCTGCGTGCTATGGTCCAGGCACGGCTTCGCAACCTGCTCACGGGAAACTCGTTCGAGTTTCGTTTTCGCTCGAACGACACGCTCGAACGCGTGGTCCTCGAACAGCACAAGATGGATTACCTTTACTCGGACGGCTCGCATCATCATTTTATGAACAGCGAGACATACGAACAGGTCGCGTTGACGGAAGAAGAGTTGGGCGACGCGGCCCAGTGGCTGATGCCGAATCTCACCATCGAGGTCGAGTTTTACAACGGCACGCCTATCGGCGTCGCGCTGCCGGCCACGATGGACCTGACAGTGACGCGGACAGATCCGCCTCTAAAGGGTGCCACAGCTTCGAATTCGAATAAGCCGGCGACACTCGAGAACGGCGTCACGCTTTCGGTACCGCCCTTCATTGTCGAGGGCGAAAAGATCCGCGTTAATCCTACCGAAGCACGTTATATGGAACGTGTAAAATAGTTTCAGAGTACGCGAGTACCGGAGTTTCAGAGTTTTGAACGCCAACTCTGGTACTCTGGTACTTTTAGAACTCTGTAACTATCAATGTATTTTCTCTACAGCATCGTCCTGACGATCGGGTTCCTTGTGCTTTCGCCGAGGTTCGTCTTCGACGCGCTGACCAAGGGGAAATACGCCGCGGGCTTCAAACAAAGGCTTGGCTTCGTACCTCACCATGACCCGCGGGGGAAAAAGGTCGTCTGGCTGCATTGCGTCTCGGTCGGCGAGGCAAATGCCGCCCGCTCGCTCGCCGAAAGAATAAGGAGCGACTTCCCTAATGTTTCGCTGATAGTTTCAACGACAACCCGAACGGGCCAGGCAGTGGCTAAAACCGCATTTGCCGGCATTGCAGATCTCGTCTTTTACTTCCCCTACGACTGGCGATCTACCGTACGCCGGGCATTGAGAAGACTAAATCCATCCGTCGTACTCCTGATGGAGACCGAGATCTGGTTCAATTTCATTCGCGAGGCATATCATCAAAAGGCCCGCGTCTGCATCGTCAACGGCCGCCTCTCAGAACGTTCGTTGAACAGGTACACCAAGATCAAGCGTTTTATGAAACGCGTGCTCGGCTATCTGGACCTCGCCATGATGCAGGACAAGGCCGACGCGACCCGGATCATGGAGCTTGGGGCCCGTGCCAGCAAGGTCAAGGTGACCGGCAATCTTAAGTTCGATCATGATATTGCCGCCGCGGAAACAACCTTGACCGCCGAGTTTCGAGAGCGTTTTGGCATTACGGCCGATGCACCGCTGATCATTGCGGCGAGTACGCATTCGCCCGAGGAAAAGTGGCTGATCGAGGCATTTAAGGAAACGTGGAAATCGTCCGGCCAAAATCTGCCGCGGCTGATGATCGCACCGCGGCACCCCGAGCGGTTCGCCGAGGTAACGGAACTTGTAAAGGCGTCCGGATTCACCTGGGTACGGCGTACCGAGCAGCCGTCGGGCCGCGACAAAACCGCGGAGATCATCATCCTCGACAGCATCGGCGAATTGCGCGCCGCCTATCCGCTCGCCGAGATCGTCTTCGTCGGCGGCAGCCTGATACCGCACGGCGGGCAGAGTATTTTCGAGCCGGCCGCCGCGGGCAAGGCGATCGTGACCGGAGCAAATACCGCAAATTTTGAAGCTGCGATCAAGGAATTCCTGGACAAAGATGCCTTGATACAACTGGAACCGGTGACCGAAAAGACCGCGGTCCTTAAACTCTCGGTCGAGTTTCTTGACCTGCTCCGCGACGGCCATCGACGCCGGACGCTTGGTGAGAACGCCCGCTCGGTAATGGATACAAACCGCGGTGCGGTCGCTCACACGATCGAGTATCTGACGCCTATACTGACAGCGCGCGGCAAACGATGATCTTCGTCTTCTACTTTTTCGCCGCCGTTCTGGTTTGGCTCAGTTTTAAGTCACTCACCGGCGGCATCGCTTACTTGAATTTCTTTCGCGAACAGCTCGCAAAGCCGCTCTCCGACTATGCTCCATTCGTCACGGTCATCGCTCCGTGCCGCGGATTCGACGAAGGCCTCGATCAGAATCTCGCCGCTCTAATCGAACAGGACTTTCGCGAATACGAGATCGTATTTGTTGTTGACAGCAAAGAGGATAAGGCTGTGCCCGTGATCGAATCGATCCGAGCTCGTACACCCGGCCATATCACGGCCAAACTAGTGGTCGCACCAAAAGCCGACGGCTGTGCACAGAAGATCGCGAACCTCCGCGAGGCCGTACTTCACGCTGACGAGAGGTCGCAGGCGTTTGTATTTGTCGATTCTGACGTGCGTCCGTTGCGGGGATGGCTTCGTTCGCTCGTTGCCCCGCTGGCAGACGATACGGTTGGAGCCGCGACCGGATACAGGTGGTTCATTTCGAAGGAAGCGGGCTTCGCCTCTGAAATGCGCTCCGCCTGGAACGCGTCGATCGCCTCGGCACTCGGTCCGAACACCGCGTCCAATTTCACCTGGGGCGGTTCGACAGCTATCCGCCGTGACGTTTTCGATCGGATCGGAATGCGCGACAAATGGCTCGGTACGCTGTCGGACGACTTCGCCGTGACGCGGGCGATGCGGTCCGCCTCTCTTCCGATCGTGTTCGTGCCGCAGGCACTCACCGCGTCGGTCGAGAATTGCACATTCGGCGCGCTGCTTGAGTTCACGACGCGACAGATGAAGATCACGCGGGTTTATATGACCCATCTTTGGATAATGTCGTTTGTCGGCTCGGCACTATTTAATCTGGTGCTAGTCGCGGCAGTCGCGATCCTTGTTTTCGGCCGGGGCGACGCAACGGCGAAGATCGCGGCCGGGGCAACTATTCTGCTGGTTGCCGCGTTCAGCGTCGGAAAGGCATGGCTTCGACTGATCGCCGTGAGATCAGTACTGACAGGGTACGAAACCGAGCTGAAACGACAGTTTTGGCCGCAGATCACACTTTGGCTCTTCTCGCCGGCTTTGTTCCTCTATAATTCCGTCGCGGCCTCGCTGTCCCGCCGAATGACGTGGCGCGGAATTACGTACGAATTGAAATCGGCCAGCGAAACTGTCATTATTTCCAATTGACCAATGACCGATATTAGTGACGATAACGATTCAAAGACGCGCCAGATCGCATGGCCGGGAGGCCGTTTGGTCGAGCACTCTGCAGAACCGTTAACTGAAGAGCGAACACCGGCAGATTATTTCTCAGGTTCCGACCTCTCCGAGACGGACCCCAATTGGACGGGCCTGTGGCCCGAGGCAGGACCGCCTCACGCGCCGACGTTCGCATCGGCCGCGGATCGAGCGCGCGAAGATCGCCCGCCTGTGGCTCCGCCGGCGGCGGCTCCGGCATTTTCGGATAGTTTCATCCCCGCG
>CAYSMU010000048.1:0-11651 GCA_964432145.1 uncultured Chloracidobacterium sp. | reverse complement strand
CCATGTTCAATGTTCAATCGTTTTTTCGCATAAACATTTAAATTTACTGAGCATTTTTGCAAATTCCGCAGAACAGGTATTGAACATAGCATATTGTTGCATCGCTGGCAAGACATTTCTTTTATGACTATCGACAAAAGGAATTCGGCCAGTCAAACGGATCTGCGTTCCGGAATGCTCCGCGCGATAGTCAGAACTCTCGCCGATTAACTGCAATCAGGGGTGTCGATATACAATTGGATTCGGCTGTTCCGTATGAACGCTAATACTGACCGGTCTATTTCACTTCCCTGTGCGGCAAATGACCCGAAGACTCCAAATTTTTCCGGCGGCGATTTTGTTGGTCGTTTTGGTTCTGGGCTCTCTGGGCTGTGGGTTTGTCGGCCAACGGGAACGAAAGCCGGAGAAACCGCCGGACGCGGCTCCGCCGCCCGCCAAGACGACATTTGAACTGCTTCCCTTTGGTAATCCGTCGAATGCCGGTACCGCAGACCGTGACAACTGGCTGATCACGCATTACAGCCATGTCCTTTCATACAATAACAGCTTGGGTACGCTCAACTGGGCGGCTTGGCGAACAACGCGTGCAGACATGGGCGAGTCGCTATCACGGCCCGACTTTGAACCTGACCCCACGCTTCCCGATGGGATCGTGCGTGTCGACTACTCGGACTATTCCGGGAGCGGTTACGACCGTGGACACATCGTCCCGAGCGCCGACCGATTTGGCAACGCCGAGCTTAATCGACAGACGTTCTACATGACAAACATCGTTCCCCAGACTGCCGACCTCAATCAGTATCCGTGGAACCGATTGGAAATGTACGCGCGCACCCTGGCCTATCGTGGGAACACGCTTTATACGATCGCCGGTGTTTACGGTGATAAGGGGCGGCTTCGCGGCAAGGTGACCGTTCCGACCAACTGCTGGAAGGTTATCGTCATTTTTCCCCGCGGAGCGGCAATTGACAGTATCGACAGCACTACACGTATTATTGCAGTCGATATGCCAAATATTGACGGCATTGAAAATGTGAACTGGGAGAAATACAAGACGACTGTCCGCGAGATCGAGAAGCGGACCGGCTTTGACCTTTTCAGCACTCTGCCCAGGGAACTGCAGGAAACTATAGAAACCCGCGCAGAGCCAAACAAGCTTCGTTCACCATAGACAATTTAACTTTAGGAGACGTAAAAAGACTTTATGAAGATCCTCATTATTATGCTTATCCTCGCTGCCGCAGGGGCGGCGATCGCCCAGCCGCCGACACCCTCGGCAACACCTCGTCAAGCCGACCCCAAGGACGTCGGCTCGCTCGACAGCATTATGAAAGCCGTCTATGACGTGATCTCCGGCGATGCCGGCAAGCCACGCGATTGGGACCGCTTTCGCTCGCTGTTTCACAAAGACGCGAGGCTGATACCAGCGGGTAAAAATGCTCAGACGGGTGTTTTCGGAGCCAATGCCATCACGCCTGAGGACTACGTCAAACGCGTCGAACCGGTATTCGCCAAGGACGGATTTCACGAACGCGAACTTTCCCGTCACGTCGACATTTACGGCAATATCGCACAAGTTTTTTCGACCTATCACGCGTTTCGCAAATCGGATGACAAAGAGCCGTTCCTTCGCGGGATCAACAGCTTTCAGCTTTTGAATGACGGGAAACGCTGGTGGGTGGTGACCATTTACTGGCAGGCCGAAACACCGGACAACAAGATCCCCGAGAAATATCTGACCAGCCGAAACTAAAAAAGGACCGCCTACGAAACACACTAAAGACACGAATTGAGGACCCGCCTTTTCGTGCTTTTAGTGATTTTCGTGGGCAAATCCTATCTATGGCTGAACACATACTTACTCGATCGTTGACGCTCGATCTGCCGATCGCGAAGGTCTTCGATTTTTTCGCCGACGCGGGCAATCTCGAACGCATCACGCCGCCCGAGCTGAGCTTTCACATCATCACACCGCAGCCGATCAAGATCGAACAAGGCACGCTGATCGATTACGAGTTGAAGATGCGAGGGATCCCCATGAAATGGCGAACCGAGATCTCAGTCTGGGAGCCGCCCTTCCGCTTCGTCGATCAACAGTTGAGAGGGCCGTATTCGCAATGGATACACACGCACACATTTACTGAACTCGAACCCGATAAAACACTGATCGAGGACGAGGTCCGCTACCGCCTTCCGCTTGAACCGATCGGCGACGTCGGTCATTTCTTCGTAAAGCGTGAATTGGCCTACATTTTTGATTACAGGCAAAAGGTTGTGGCTGAGATGCTGTGAGTGGTAGTTGATCGATGTTCAATCGCGGTTATCCGACCTCAATAACATCAAACCCTGCATCTGTTGCCGCGATTGACAGTCTGTTATCCGCGCAAATAAACGGTCGGCTCCGCGGATGTTTGTTGCACCAAACGAGCGCGGCGGCCAGTTGAAACGCGTCCTGCGACCGTAGTCCGTACAGCGCCGGCAAAGTTGTCGCGATCTCGAGAACGTATTCACCGGGTCTAACGATGTTTGCTTCATTTTCAAAGACTGTCCATTTTCGGATTGCTCCGGCCATACCTCGTTCATCCATTTCCGACTGGCGTTTTAGTCTGGCAAAACCACTATGTATCTCTACACGCGTTCCCCACCAAATTACGGGTGATCTAAACCTGCGATGAAGTCTTCGCGCCTCCATCGAGAATGTTTGAACGCAACAAAGCGGAATGATGGCGCTCGTATCCCAGAAGCCAACTTCAGTCTTCATAACGTTCCTCGAGAATTACCTCGATAGCTCTGTTTCCCGGAACAAAAGGTAGATCTTCTTCCCAAAAGGAATCCGGCATCTTCTCGCGACTTCGAGGTGGGCTCATCAGGCCTTTTGCGATCAGCTCTAGTTCCTCTGCTTCATAATCGTCCGTGTAATTGATAGGTACGATCTTGGCAAAAGGCACATTTCTCTCGCTTACGAGCACCTGCCCTCCACGCTTGACCTCCGCAAGATAAGCACTTAGTCGATTTTTTAACTCTGCAATGTTTGCTGTTTTCATCACATGGCCATTATGGCCCACTTGGCCTACTTGGTCAAGTTTCAAGATCCTCCGTGCTCTCCGTGCATGGGCGGTGAACTTACCCTCCGCCAAATATCGGCCGATTTGCGATGGAAACTTTGAAGCCATAGGCGAGCAAAAACAGGATCAGCGCCAGCGTCACGAACATCGGCGTTGCGTACCACGCAGAAAAGTTGAGTGTGAAAAGCGTCTGCATCATGCAGCTATGGACCGTGAACATAATGATCGTCGCTACCAATCCCAGACGGCTGACGACCAGACACACGATACCGGTGCTTATTAACATAAAGGGCAGATCAACCACGGAGCGACTGAAAAGCAATCCGATAATTGTCGCGGTCACGACAAAGAGAGCGATACCCGAGTATAGCCTGCGGCGAAGCATTAAAAACAAAATGACCAAGAGACAAACAAACGCAAAACCGAAGGCGATGGTGGTGCCTGAAAGGGACAGGATCATTGAGAACGGACTTCGCAGGACGATCAGTGCATTAGGATTAATGTCAGTCTGATAGTCGTTGTAAAAAAAGCGTTGAGTTAGAAGAGATACATAGTTTAAGGCCACAGCCACCACAGCGCCCAATGCGCCGAGCAAAACGTCGCGCCCAACCAACGGATCGCGCCAATCGCCGGCCAATAGCCGATTCCACGAAACGATCAGTTCTGGCAGGTTGCGGCGTACGATAGGTTCGAGAGCGAGATAGAACAACCACGTCGCCGACGCAAAATATAAGGCGATTCGAACTGAGTGCGAAAAACGGTCCAGTTCTGAGAAAAACGCCGGAACGTGATTCATACCCAAGAACCATCCGCCGAATGTCACTAGGAGAACGATCAGAGCGATCTTGAAAGCACCTTTGCGGTCACCGCTGCCCGATTTGACATTTTTTCGCGCCAAAAATATAGCGGTAATGAGAATCCCGACAAATACGCCGGCGAGGATGAATGTCGCTACCCAATCGCGGGTCGTGTAGGAATCAAATCCGGTAATGTCGGGTTTTGTCCACGGATATATTAGCTCAAAATAGACGATCTTGCCTTGAAATGCTGCGGCCTCGACGCGAAGTGGAATTTCCGGGTGGTCGGGCAGCGAGCCTTCCCAAGCCTTGCGCGTATCAGAAGCAACGGGCGGGGTCCAATTTGGCGCCGTCTCTTTGAATTTGGACAGATCGAGTTCGGCGGCTGAAAATGCGGGCGTGAAATCTGCGTTCGCTTGCGTGATTGAGCTCTCGGTGAATTGCGGCGCAACAGCGCTGAATTCGACCAATCGTCCCCGTGTGTCGAGCGAAATTGTCTTCATTCCGCCCGTCGTCTGCTGCAAGAACGTCCAAAATCCGTTGCCCATCATTTCCATGTCGAAGTAGTGCGGGCTTTGCTGTTCACCAAATACAAACATCAGCGGCTGGCCGCTCGATATCCTCTCCCAATTCTCAGGTGACGGATTATCCCTGACAAATCTTTCATACGTATCGTCGTAATAGAAACGATAGCGTCTTTCGACCGGCTCGTCCGTATAGCCAAACTTTGAAATGATCTCGCTGGTTCTCTCAGCCATGACTTCGGGAGACCTAGCGAACGGAATTCTGTTTTGCGGCCCGAACTTCATTGACGCCCACAAGATGATCCCGATCATCAAAACCGCTCCAATCACACACAACAAAGCGATTGCTGGTTTCAACGCTCCTTTCTTTGGCGACGCGGCAACCATCTCAGGACTCGGCGTTTGTCCAGCATCGAGCGCGATCTGCATCGGATTACCGCCGGGCAGAGCCATCGCGACGTGCAGGGCGGACTGTGGCCGATCTTTAGGGTTTTTTTCGAGGCATTGGGCAATGACGCTTTCGACCAGCGGGTCGATGTTTTTGACGATGTCGGATGCGTTTGTCGGCGTCTCGGTCTGATGCTTTTTGATCAGCTCGTGGACCGTGTCCGCCTTAAATGCCTGCTTACCGGTAAAGATCTCATACAAAACCAATCCGAGAGCGTAGATATCGCTTCGCGGCGTCACGCCGCGGCCGGCGATCTGCTCGGGTGACATATAGGCCGGCGTGCCGACCCTGATGGCATCAGCGGCAATATCGGCTTCGAGCCCCGCAATTCCAAAATCGGTTATGCGTGCCTTTCCGCGGCTATCGATAATGACGTTGGCCGGTTTGAAATCACGGTGCAAAATACCGGCGTCATGAATGGCCGCAAGCCCGACACAAAGCTCCCGCGATATCTCGATCGCCCGTTCTGACGGCAGCCGCCCAACACGTCTGAGCAACGACGATACGTCGTCGCCATCGATAAATTCCATCGAGATAAAATGACGCCCGTCGATCTCACCAATGTCGAATACGCGACAGACATTCGGGTGAGAGACCTGCCTGGCGGTGCGGACCTCGGCGTAAAAACGCTCGAGCACGGCCGCATTGCGTTCCATGTGGTCGGGAAGAAATTTGAGCGCGACGGTCTGCGATAGTTTGATGTCCTCGGCCTTGTAAACCTCACCCATGCCGCCCTTACCGAGGAGGCCGATGATCCGATAACGGCTCGCAAGAACCGTTCCGGCGACAAACTCGCCGCCTTTCACATCGCCGGTCGTGGTGCCCGCGATAGCGGTTTTTTTCTCCTCGAACAGACTCGCAGCATCGGCGATGGCGGGCGATTCGAGAAAACTCTCGGCACGGTCGAACGAACCAAGTAGTTTCTCGACTTCCCGAAGCATATCTCCGTCACCGGCACACGCGTCGCTCAAATATGCCTGTCGCTTTGCTCCGTCAAGCGCCGATGCGGCAGTGAATATTTCTTTGATACGTTGCCAGTGTCCGGTATCAGATGCCAGGTCTAATTTAGTCGGGTCTTCCATTGCTCGGTTACTGACATAATAAATGCAAACTTTGGTTATACAAACGTCGGCGAAGCGGATCACCAACAGTGTGGGATCCGCTTCGTCGATAGTGTCTACTAGTTCATCTTTGGCGGATCGGCGATCGCGACGCTCTGAAACTGAGCCGTCTTCCATTGGCCGTTCACGCGAACAGTAGTGAATGTCGATCGCTGATCTCCATGCTTTGGGCCGGTCGGGATGTTTTCGACGATGCGGCTGGTCACGATAGCGAGATCGGGTGTGACAAACGTCACTTTTACGTCGGTGATCGTCATCTGCACTTTCGACTTTTTGTACGGCACATCGCGAACCCATTGCAGCAGAGCTCGGACTGATTCGCGTCCTGTTGTAACTTCGCCAAACGGGCTCACGTGGACTACGTTGTCAGCCAATAAGTCGCTGAAGCCCTTCACATCGCCGGCCTCCCAGGTTTTCGCGAGCTGCTCCATCAAATTGAAAACCGCCTTTTCGTCGCTTAAGGGTTTGGCCTGGGCGAGTGCATTTCCGCAGAGTAAAAGGATCGCAATTGTAGTTCCCAAAAAAATATTCTTCATCTAAGTTCTCCTGTCTGTTTTTTAATTTTGTCAGGCCTTTTACCGCCTCAACTAACAAAGCGACACTTTTTGACCAAAGCGCTAAAAAAAATTGTGATATTGTTTTTTTCGTGCAGATCACACAACTATTGAAGGATTGGAGCGAAGGCAACCAAGCGGCGTTAGGTGAGCTGTTGCCGTTGGTTTACGAGGAACTGCGCCGCCAGGCATCTCGATACCTCCGAAAAGAAAGGCAGGGGCACACGCTGCAGACGACTGCGCTGATCCATGAAGTTTATCTGAAATTAGCAGGTCAAAACGAGATCGAATGGCAAAATCGCCACCATTTTTTCGCGATCGCTTCGACGGCGATGCGCCGAATCCTGGTCGATCACGCGCGTACGCGACATCGTGAAAAACGCGGCGGAAATGCCGTTGACATTCCGCTCGACGACGCCCTAATGATAGGCAGCCCGCAAAAAAGCGTTGATCTCGTTGCTCTCGACGAGGCTCTAATTAGGCTCGAAAGCCTCGATCAGCGCCAAGCAAAGGTCGTCGAACTCCGATTCTTCAGCGGCCTAACGAACGATGAAACCGCTGAAGTTCTCGGCGTCTCAAACGCGACCGTCCGCAATGACTGGGCGATGGCCAAAGCATGGCTCCACGGCCAGTTAGGAAAGTAAAAATCCCTGAATTTTTAGAGAGGCCACTCGCCGCTGTAAGAAAGGTCGGCTCTGCCTTTGATGACGATCTCATCGTCGTCGCGCCAGAGCACCTCGGTGGTGCCGCCTTCGGCATGAACATTTACAAAGCGAGCTGTCTTGAGCATAAAGGCGCTAAGGACAGCCGCACCGCTGGAGCAGGTGCCTGACGACGAGGTTTCGCCGGCCGCACGTTCCCAGATGCGGATCTCGATATTGTCGCGATCGAGGATCTTTACAAAGACTATATTCGCCTTTTCCGGGAACTTCTCGTGCGACTCCAGCAAGCGGCCTACGGTTCGCCAATCAAGATCGAAACTCTCGACAAAGAGGCACGCGACCGGATTGCCGACATTAACGGCCGAGAAGGCGTAGTGTTTTCCGTCCACGACGATCGGCTCGTTAACGATCGCCTCGCGTCGAGTAGGCGTGAGCACGGGAATCTCTTCGCTGGCAAATCTCGGCTTACCGATCTCGGCATTGAACCAAAATTGGCCTTCGCCTTTTCGTTCAATCAGATCGTAGGTTTTGGGACCACTGCGGGTCTCAAGCCGGAGCCGCGGCTCGGACCAGGTACCTTTATAATGAAGGTATGCGACAGCACAGCGCGTGCCGTTGCCCGAAAACCCGGCGATGCTGCCGTCCGGATTTACGATCTCGCAAAAGTAGTCGGTCAGCCCGTCACTCTTTTCAAGGACCGCAATGCCATCGGCACCTGCGCCGGCATTCCGATTGCAGATATCAACGGCAAGCCGGGAGAGCTCTGTTCCGCCGGGAATGTTTTCACGCTCGATCACTATGTAATCGTTGCCGAAACCGTGGAACTTGGTAAAAGCTATGGCCATCGACTATTTCGCTTTTTCTATTGACGCGATCTTTTCAGTTCCTTGCTTATATTCGAGCACAAAGATCGCTGTATCACCGACCTGAAGCGGCTTGAGCATCGCCTTGTCGGTGACCGAGAATTCCATCTTCATCGCAGGCATGACGGTGGGTATCTCTTCATGGTCCAACTCAACCGAACCGAGTTCGGTGTTGATCTTCGTCACGACGCCTTTACCTTTGTAATAGCCGTCCTCGATGTTTCTGGGCGCAGTATTGGCGGCCGGCTTCGACTTACTTCCAGCTCCGCCGCAGCCAACAGCCGCGAATGAGCATAAAACCAATATGAATAAAATGATGTACTTCATAGGATCGTGATAAGTTCTTTGGCCCGCACGTGACATAGCGTTGTCATACGAAGGGAAATATGCGGGGATTACTCACCTTCTTACAGGTCAATAGACCTGTCGAATAGAGCCTTAATTTTGCGGCCGGCGTCGGCCGCTTCTTTTATGACCGCCAGGTCCTGCTTTGACATACGATCTCGCGCCTTTCCATCATCAATCAGCCTAATCGCACGCGGGCCTGAAAAATAGATGCGCCGTTCGGCGGGCACCATTTCATCATTCTCGGCACGCTGAATGTAATAGATCAGCGCACCGGCGGCGGAGTAAAGGTATTCCTCCCGGTACGTCCGGTTCGATGAACGTCGCTCTGACTTTACGAAGACAAGTTGGTCGGGATAAAGCCGCTTTTCGTCACCCTCAACACCTTTATAGAAAAATCTGTGCCTTTGGCCGTAGATCCCCACTGCTCGCCATTGATGATCGCGGCTGTTGACCGTGAGCTCATTCATGACCAACTCGCCGTACTGGCCCTGGTCATCGTCCGTTTCGCAAAGACGAGCTTTCTCGGCAACATCGGCGTAAAGCGAGTTGGTCGCGGCAACTATCTTGTCAGCGGCCTGCGCCGAGATCGAGATACCCGCGAACAGAATTGACAGCAAGAGAGTTATGGTCCTTTTCATATCAAAAGGAACGATAGCATTAACGGGTTCTTGCCCTTTATGCGCCCGGCCAATTGGCGGCCAAGCTAATTCACCCAGTCCGCGATGAAGACGTTTGTGTCGCCTTCTTTCGCGGCATTCCGGTTGGAGGCGAAAACAAGTTTCTTGCCATTCGGCGAGAACATCGGAAATCCGTCGAACGTCTCATTCGTCGTCACCCGCTCGATGCCGGTGCCGTCGAGGTTTATTAGGGCCAGGTCAAAATTCCTTTTGCGCGGATCACTCGCGAAATAGTTGGTGCAAAAGATGATCTTCTTCCCGTCGGGAGTGAAGTACGGAGCGAAACTGCCTGCCGCAAGGTTTGTGACCTGACGTTTGTTAGATCCGTCGGCATTCATCACCCAGATCTCGAAAGTGGTCGGCACGATCAGGTGCCGTGCAAGCAAGCTCTTGTATCGCTCGACCTCTGCAGGTGTTTTCGGGGTCGAACGGCGATAGACGATCATCTTGCTGTCGGGTGAAAAGAATGCCCCGCCGTCATAACCGACGGCGTCGGTCAAACGCTTGATATTCTTGCCGTTGATATCCATTGAATAGAGATCGAGATCACCGTCCCGCTCGCTGGTGAAGATTATCTTTTTGCCGTCCGGCGAGACCGTCGCCTCGGCGTCATAGCCGGGCGTGTTGGTCAGCCTCTGGATATTCTTGCCGTCAGGCGTTGATGTGTACAGATCGTAATCGGGATAAACCGCCCAGACATAGCCCTGGGAAAAGTCGGGATTTGGCGGACATTCTTTCTTGCCTCCATGTGTCGACGCGTAAACAACCTTCTTATTCCCTTTGAAGAAATACGAGCAGGTGGTACGGCCATCGCCATTGGAGACCATCTTCACGCCCGAGCCGTCTATATTCATTCTGTAGATCTGGTCGCATGCCCGGCCGTCCCGTTTGGATTGGAAGATAAGCTGCTTGCCGTCGGAAGAAAAATAAGCCTCTGCATTCTCGCCGCCAAAGGTAAGCTGCTTGACATTTTTAAGCCTTCGTTCGCCTTCGAACGAGGTTTTGCCATCCTGAGCGAGACCGCTTGACACAGACGCTATAATGATGAGGAAAACTAGATACACGAATTTCATATTTTCGATTATATTATTTTCGACGCGGATTTTCGCATCTGCGGCGGCTAGAAACGCGAAATATGCTCATAGGAACCTTTTGTTCGCATTCTGTACGCCTGATATTCGCATTGTGACGGGTCACTTGGATGAGTTTTGAGACAAACAAAGAAATACTTGACTGGTACGAGCGCCAGGAGCGCTCGCTCACACCCGAGTTCTTATCCTCCATTCCCTGGGACGAGGTCCGAAAAACGCCGTTTGATGAGAAGTTCGTGCCGGTTCTTTTCTATATGCGCGACGTCGAGACATTAACCGATATGTATCATCGGGAATTATGCCGAACGCCTACCGGCAAAGATCCGCATATTCGTAAGTTCATGGAGCGCTGGGGCGTCGAGGAGATCACCCACGGTGAGGTTATGAACCGATTTCTGAACGAACTCGGCTATGAGACCGACGAGAAGTGGCAAACCCAGGTACGAAAGGCCGTGACACTCGCCTATAGGGCGAACGCATACCTCTTAACCACCCTAACGAACCTGATCGGCAAGAAATTTACGGCGACCCATATGACGTTTGGGGCTATTCATGAGATGGAAGCCGCTCAGGGCTACCGCCGCCTGAAAGCACTCACCGACCATCCTGTGCTCAACCCGATCCTCGATGCGATCATTCGCGAAGAGTCAGCACATAATCAATTCTATTGGAGCGTCGCTAAGCTCGAACTGAGCCGGAGCGAGACCGCTAAAAAAATTGCGAGGTATGTGACCGATCATTTTTGGGCCCCGGTCGGGCAGGGCTCGCTTGCCAAGCGTCGTACTCAATACCTTGTCTCGACTCTGTTCGCGGATCAGGACGGCATCGAAACTATTGACACGAAAGTCACCAAGCGGGTCCGGCAGCTTCCGGGGTTTGATGACATTACCAAGATCACCGAGGTCATAAGCAATATGGCGGCCACGTCGAAAGTCCCGTTTGAGGCCGCGTTGCCCACCGTCCTCGCGTGTTTTTCATGCTCGATCGGCATGTGCCTGTGAGGCCGGATCATACCGGGCGATAAAACTCGACGCCGCTATTTAACTCGACGCCTAGTTTTCCTTCACTCTCAGCGTAATCCAGGTGCGCGATCGCCTCAGAGATCGCCAGGAAACGATGGACATCGTGGCTGTGTGCATCGGGGAACAGCTTTAAGGCGACATCGTAGGCCGTCGTCCCGCTGCTCCGGACCATTGAAATGACTCGATCCTGACGCCCGTCGATAGCTCTCACGTAGCGGTGAAAGATCTCTTCAAAATCCGTGACCGGCTCGCCGTGGCCGCCGTACGCAAGCGTCGGCGAAAAACTGCGGAGCCGGGCCAGGCTGACCAGGTATTCCGCCAGCGACGGAAATCGTTTTGTCGGATCTATCGGGTGGGGCGAGACGATGGGATTAGGAGTGATGCGTTTGAGGACACAATCACCGCAGATAAGTGTCCGGTTCGCTTCACGCACGAACGAACAGGAGCCTGGCGTATGGCCGGGCGTATGGAGCACCTTG
>CAYSMU010000047.1:0-11733 GCA_964432145.1 uncultured Chloracidobacterium sp. | reverse complement strand
CGCGTTCACCTCGATTCGTCAACGCCATCGATCCGGTCGATCGTCCGCGTTGTCGTGATCACGCTCTTGCTTCTGCTGGTCGCGGGCTATCTTCAATCGATCATTACAGCGCTTTCATACCTGTTCTTTCTGATCGTGCTGTCGGTATTCTTTGCTTATCTTATCGACCCGATCGTAAAACTGATCCGCCGGCCGTTCAAGGAACGGAACATCGAAAAGTGGATGCCGCGGTCACTGGCGATACCGCTGGCCTACATATTCGTATTCACTATACTCGGCGTTGCGATAGCAAATATCGCTCCCCGGGTCGTCGATCAGGCGAAAGAATTTGGCACGAATTTGCCCGCGTACGGACAGGCGATACGCGAACGCTCGAACGACCTGAACCGCCGCTTCGATCGTCTGCGCATCCCGGATGAGGTCCAGGCAAAGATAAATGAAAAGGTCGCGGAATTGGGATCGAGTATAACCTCGTCGGTCGGTGGTTTCGTGCTTAGTCTCTTCTACTATTTGCCGTGGTTCATTCTCGTTCCGATACTCGCGTTCTTTTTCCTCAAGGACGTGAACCTATTTCGGCTTGCGATACTGAGGATGTTCCCGGCCGGCCGTTGGCGTTTCCGGGCCGAGCTTGTAATGGCCGACGTCAACACGACCCTTGCGGCATATACTCGCGCTCAGCTTATCTCCTGCTTTCTGATCGCTACGATCTGCACTATCGGTTTCTATTTCCTCGGGCTCAAATATGCTCTGCTATTGGGAATACTCGCCGGCATCTTCGAATTCGTACCGCTGCTAGGGCCGCTGACCATAGCGGTTGTCGTGGTGCTGACCGCAGCCGCTTCGGACGACCCGTGGAAGGCGCTGTACGCCGCTATCTTTCTTGTTGTCCTCCGCATAATACACGACTATGTCACGTACCCTCGCATCGTCCGCGGCGGCATTCACCTGCACCCGTTGGCGATAATCCTCTCGGTGCTCGCCGGTGAACAGATAGCGGGCATTCCGGGCGTGTTCCTGTCGATCCCACTGGTCGCCATCGCGTCGGTGATCTATCGGCATGTACTCGAGCATCGCGGAACGCGACGCGGGCTAGTATCAGGGCTGATCGAAGAGGCAGAATCCGTTCCGGAGGCTGGCCTTTGATATGACACCGATACTCTGGCTGGTCTTCTTTTTCTTTCTGTTGCTATTCATCTGCATCCTGATTTACGTTCTGGTTGTCAGGGCATTTTATTGGGGCGACAAAAAAGAGCCGCCAACGAAGAAACGCTAGAGCAATGCCGCGAACCGCTCCGGATCGTCGAGGCCGATGTCCGTCGCAACAACGAGGCACGGCAGCGTAAATTCCATTTTCGAGAGCTTCACTCCATCCTTCGCGGTCGTAAGCAAAAGGTCCGCATGGGCGCTTCGGGCCGCCGCCTCGATCGCCGCTACGTCAGCCTGTGTGTAGCGGTAGTGGTCAGCAAAGATCTTCGTGCCTGCAAGGTTCATGTGCTCGTTCCGCAGATGGAGGAAGAAATTCTCCGGGTTTCCGATCCCGCAAAATGCAAAAACATGTCTTACGTCGAGAGGTTCCGGCGGCCTGGGAACTCCGGCATTGACCGGTGCATATCCGGTGATAGCATTGCTCGACTCGAATATTTCAGCGTCCGGAGCAAGCCCTTCGATCTCGTCTCTCAGCGACCGCGTCTGGGCAACGAGGTCAGCCCTTGTAATGACGACGATATCCGCACGGGCAAGGCCCGATAGAGGCTCGCGAAGCCTTCCCGCCGGCAGCATCTTGCCGCCGCCGAAGGGGTTCGTCGCATCGACGCAAACAATGTCGAGATCGCGAATTGCCCGCCGGTGCTGAAAACCGTCATCGAGCACGAAAGCGGTCACGCCGAATCTTCGCCTAGCCCATTCCGCCGCCGACACACGGTCTGGGTCCGCGATAATAATCGCCTTACCGCCGAGTTTTATCGCCAATTCGATCGGCTCGTCACCGGCAGTGTCAGTATCCGCGAGTATTTGCTCACCGTCCGAAACGAGGACGCGTTTCTTCGGGTCTTTGCGGCCGTAACCGCGGGTCAGGATGCATACTCTTTCGCCGCGAGCCGCGAGCAGTTCCGCAACGTAAGCGACGAGCGGCGTCTTTCCGGTGCCGCCGGTCGTTAGGTTTCCGATACTGTAGGTCGGGCCGCCGAGGTCGAACGTATCGAGGACGCCCTTGTCGTACAGGCGGTTGCGCGTTTCCGCGATCTTTCCGTATATAGCCGCCGGGAGCGATAGCATGGCCTAATTATCGGTCATCGCCAAACAATCACCAAGAACGAGCGGCCAGGCGTTATCGCCTGCCGGTTACCTGAATGAGTCGTTCCAGTTTGTTTTGAGCCATCCCGCTGTCGATCGATTGCTCGGCGAGGCGCGCCGCATGCATCGGGTCTTTGGCGATGCCACCTACGTAGATGGCGGCGGCCGCGTTAATTACGACAAGCGAACGTGCTTCGTCGCGGCGGCGGCTTGAGAGCACCTCGCGAATGATCGCGGCACTTTCTCTGGCTGTTTCCACAAGAAGGTGGGAGACTTTGCCGGGCTTCAGTCCAAAATCTGCGGGCGATACGACCTGCAACCTTGCCTCGCCGCTGCGAACAACGCCGACTAGCGTCTTGCCGTTCAGAGTGATCTCGTCCATTCCGTCCTGGCCGTGGACGACCCATGCCGATTCGGTCTTTAGCATCGCGAGAGCACGTGCGACGGGCTCTACCAACGACTTGTGCCAAACGCCGGTCACCTGCCGCGATACGCCGGCGGGATTTGCCATTAGCCCGAGAATATTGAGGCAAGTGCGAATGCCCAACGCGCTTCGGATATCTGCCATTCGCCGAAGGGACGGAAAAAACTTTGGCGGCGAAATGAAAGTGAGCCCGGCCCCGCTGAGGCTGGCCTGGGCGATATCGGGTTCGCCGGCGACCTTTATGCCAAGTTCGCTGAGCACATCGGCGCTCCCCGCTCTGCTCGTCATTCCGCGATTGCTCTGCTTGGCGATAGTCACGCCGGCACCGGCGGCGACAAGTGCCGCGGCTGTGGATACGTTAAAGGTCTTGGCGCCTGACGAACCGGTTCCGGCAATGTCGACCGCATTCTTTGGCGACCTGATCCGGGTCGCTATCGAGCGCATGACGCTTGCCATTCCGGCAAGTTCCTCATGCGTTTCGCCCTTTGCGGTTAAAGCGGTCAGCGCCGCGGCGATCTGATTGGAACCGCACTGCCCGCCTGTGATCGCGGCCATGAACTTTGCCGCTTCGCTCGCGGTCAGGTCCTCGCCCCGGACGAGCTTCACAAGGAACGGGTAGAGCGGAGTGTCCGCCTTTGCGCTAGCGACGACGTGAGGAACCGATTTGAACCAATCTGATCTGGAAACGGACATAGCGGAAATAGCCGGAAGGACGGAGCGGCTGCGGGACGCCGGTAAAGCTCCTACTTAGACTATCTCAAAGAGAGAGGAAGTTTTGCAATAACTTTCTGCCATGCTCGGTCAGGATCGACTCGGGGTGGAACTGCACGCCCTCGATCGGCAGCTCGCGATGCCGCAAGCCCATGATCAGTCCGTCGGGCGACTCGGCCGAGATCTCAAGCTCGTCCGGAAACCCTTCGCGGTCAACAATTAACGAGTGATATCTTCCTGCTTCAAAGCTGTTTGGGATATCGGCGAATATAGTCCTGCCGTCGTGCCTGATCTCGACCGGCTTGCCGTGCACGGGCTCGGGGGCCCTAATGACCTTGCCGCCGAAATGCTGTCCGATCGCCTGATGGCCCAGGCAAACGCCCAGTATCGGGAGCTTCTCCGCAAATCGCTCGATCGCTCCGAGCGAGATCCCGGCCGAATCCGGCGTGCCCGGCCCCGGCGATATCAGAATGCGCTCCGGCTTGATCTCGTTCTCGATCTCGTCGATGGCGACCTCGTCATTGCGAACGATGCGCATCCCTGCCCCAAGCTCGCCGAGATATTGAACGAGGTTGTAGGTGAATGAATCGTAATTGTCGATAACCAGAAGCATTATGCAAATAAGTATCAGTAGCCTCATAGGAACATAGGGCACATAGAACACGGCTAGCTCCCTAAGTGTCCTATTTTCCTATGTGGTAAAAAATCCTTTCACTAGGTCAAACTCGTCCCGAGCAGCCACGAACCGCCGTCAACGACCAGCGTCACTCCGTTGACATAACTCGCGGCGTCCGACGCCAGGAACAACGCCGCGTTCTCGATGTCCGCGATGCGCCCGAAGCGGCCAACCGGTATCTTTCGCACCAATTTCTCTTTAAGCTCCGGCATCAGCAGGCGTTTCATTCCCTCGGTATCCTCGATCGGCCCCGGTGCGATGCCGTTGACGCGGATGCCGTGGCGGCCCCATTCGACCGAGAGATTTCGCGTGATCGCGTCGACGCCGGCCTTGGCGGCCGAGACGTGTATCTGCATCGGCGTCGCCAAATAGTGCAGCGTCGCCGAGATATTTAGGATCTGGCCTTTCGACTCTTTCAACGCCTCAAACGCAGCACGGCAGACATTGAACGTTCCCTTAGTGTCGATATCGACGACCGTCCCAAAACCGTTCGACGAAAGCTGGTCAGCGGCACACAAGAAGTTGCCCGCGGCACCGTTGACCACGATATCGATCTTGCCGTAATGCTCGACCGTCGCCGCGATCGCTCGTTCGACCGCTTCGTAATCGCGAACATCCGCCGCGATCGTGAAGCACTCGCCGCCGAGGGCCTCGACCTCTGCCTTCATCGCCGCGAGATTCTCTTCCTTGCGGCTCGTGATGGCAAGCTTCGCTCCGTGCTCGGCAAACGCCCTCGCCACGCCGCCCGTGATCCCGGTCCCGCCGCCGGTGACGAACGCGACTTTGCCCTGTAGAATGTCAGTGTTGAATACTTGGTTCATATTGATTTCGGATTTTAACACAAAGCCGAGCAAGGCTCGGCTAAGTAAAAAGTGAAAAGTAAAAAGGCAAAACTTTATCGAGAGGCAATTTTTGCCCTTTTACTTTTTACTTTTGCCTTGTCGAGCTCCTGCGCGACTAAGCCGTCCGATCTTCGCACGCTCGTCCCCGCCGAGACGCTCGTCTACCTCGAGACCGACGACCTCGCCGCCGCGCTCCAACCGATCGTCGATAGTAGACCGTTCAATGAGGCCGCCAAACGCAAGCCCGACTTTTCTGCCCTAAAAGGCGTGCAGCTCGCGATCGCCGTGACCGGTTTTGAGACGACCGAGGTCGAGCTTACCGACGAACACAGTGTCGGCAAGGTGCAGCCGCGTTTTGTCGCTGTCGCCGACACGCACGCCTGGAACTATCAGGCAGTCGCCTTTGCCGAGAAGAAACTCGGCAGCTTTGTCACCGAGATCTACGACAGCGAACCAAAACTCGAGAAGGCTGACAAACACGGCGGCAAGTATTTCACGTGGACGTCCCAGGATGGTCGTAAGGCGTTTGCACTCGTCATCGACGCCGTGATCTATTTCGGCAACGACGAAACCTCGATCGACAAATGCGTCGCCGTCCGACGCGGCGAAGCCGATCATTTGGCCAAATCCGGCAAACTTCCCCCGCGCGTCCCAAACTCTCTCGCCGGCGGCTATGTCTCCACCGACGGCGTCGCCCAGATCGCCGCCCTCGCCGGTTTGCATTTTGCGTCCCAGGCGAGCGACGATCCCGACGTGCAGAGTACCGTCGCGGGTATACTGCCGCAGCTCATCCGCGGCAGCATCACCGAAGTTAGCTGGAGTGCGTCCCAAACAAATGAGGGCATTGAGGACAAATTGCAGATCGGGATGCCGGCAGAGATCGCGACGGTATTTCATGAAACAATGGCGCCGGGCGGGGGCAAAGCGGAGGCCCTTCTCGCTCGCGTCCCGGACAAGGCAGATCCCGTCACCGTTTACAATTTCAGCGACCCGCAGGTGGCATGGCGGAGCGTTTTGCTTGCGTCCCAGAAACTGACTGACCCACTAGCGGGAAAGATGATCGCCGAATTTTCTTCCGCATTTTTCGAGCCCTACGGGATCCGGGATGCCGAGATGTTTCTCAGCAGCGTAAGCTCGCCGATCGTTGTTTCCAGGTTTGATGACGAGGGCGAAAATGTCGTCGCAATTGCGGCTTTGAAAGGCGATGCGGTCAGGTCCTCGCTGCTTCCGGATATCAAGCGGGACAGCGCGTCCCAGGATGTGGAAAGATGGAAAAGCGAGGATGGCGATGTGGCCGCGATCTTTCATGACGGCCGGGTAACAATTGGCAGTGCTGACAATGTTCCCGACTTCGTTACACAAGGGACGGGCGGGCGTTTTGCGTCCCAGAGACCATCGAATGCCTGCGTGGTGACCACCGGTACCGACCGGACATCAACCCTTCCGATCGTCGAATTCCTCGCCCGCGAAGGCCACGGCGAAACGATCGTTCGGGCAAGGTACACGACCGAAACCCGCTTCACCAAAACCGGCATGGAGCGTCGAACAGTTTCAGATCTCGGGTTCATCGGCTGGATGGTAGCTCAGCTCGCGGCGGAGTGATCGGCACGTCCCGGAAATTGCCGTTGGCTTCAGCCAACGGATAGAAGCCGAAAATAAGTTCCCGGCTTTAGCCGAACGGTTTTGGGCTAGAGCCCGACTACCCGTGGTTAGCCGCAGACCGTTCGCTAAAGCGAACGGCAATTCCAAGAGGCTCTTGCGCTCCTAGCGGGCCCTGAGTGAGACTTCCTCAAATTCCACGCAAAGCTCGCATAGGACGCCAAGAAGAACGCAAAGAAGACCGATCCTCGAAATTCGCCTTTTCAGTTTTCAAATACCCAGATCTTCGGCCCAATGGACGATCTATGTGATGAACTCTTTTCTTCCCCACGGCATCGGCTTCCCCTAGCCTCTGCCATTTTTCACGCTAGCACGGGTTTTCTGAGAAATATACACCGATCCGCCGATAACGTCGCATTCCGCCGATAATGTAGCAAAATGCCGATATCGCCGTTAAACAGTGAAGAGCAGAAGAAACGGAGTAACTACCGTCTCTCCTTTGGGTCTTTGCACCTTCGCGACTTTGCGTTAGTTTCTTTTCGCCTCTTTTTTCAACCTACGCACATTCTGCTCGATCCATTTTTCGGCGGCATCGTAATGGGCAAACTTCTTTTCGTCGCGTTTAAAAGCAGGCGTGTGATTGTAGCGTCGGCCGTTCACGTGACGGGTCGGATGGGCAATGTGCAGCATCTCGTGAAAGACAACAAACTCGACAACATGAGCGGGCGTATCGGCCGTATCCAATGAACGGCTGATGGTTATGTGGTCGTGAGTCGCGTCGTGATGGCCGAGAATGCGAAAGGTCTTTTTCGCCGACCATGTCAGGACGGGTTTCGGAACTGCGTTGCGAAAGTAGGCCTCATTTAGCCGTGCAAAGATCTCGTCGAGGTCATAAACGCTTCCTTTTGATGTGGTTACGACCTTGCGTCCGCGCGTCCGCTTGCTGCTCTGTGCCCTGAGGCGTACCTCTTCCGTCTTGATATACGCAGAGTATACTTCGCGTGCGCCCGGCGGGATGCGCTTTCTGAGCAGCTTGCCGACCAGCACATACGCCAGCCCGCGGTGCGAGCTAAGCGGCATCTCGCGACAGATCTCGCCCACCCGTACAAAGATCTCGCCGCCGCGGATCCTTATCGTATGATTTATCCCGATATACGGGTAAAATACTACGTGGACCGGCGGCGTCTTACGCTTGGGGTCGTAAAATCGGTATGCTTCTGAGTAAAATTCCCTTAGCTGGTCGATGAGATTGGTCAAAACAATGTTGTGCGAAGTTTAACTTTTTCTTGACACCAAGTCGGGCAAAATGCTATCCCTTTATATGGGAATAGCATACGCCGAGAGGGCAGTATGCATCAAACCCACCCAAACCGGATGAGTTCAAGCGGCGAGAAACCAATCGGTTTTCCCGATTCCCGCGGCCAGATCATCCTTACAGCGATAATCAATGAGCACTTCCTCACGGGCGAGCCGGTCGGTTCAAAGGTCCTCGCCGAGCGGTTTGCAAACGCAAGCGGCATGAGCGCGGCAACGATCCGCAACGTGATGGGTGAACTGGAAGAAATGGGAATGCTCGAGCAGCCCCACACTTCCGCCG
This sequence comes from uncultured Chloracidobacterium sp., assembly GCA_964432145.1. Taxonomy (GTDB): domain Bacteria; phylum Acidobacteriota; class Blastocatellia; order Pyrinomonadales; family Pyrinomonadaceae; genus OLB17. The sequence goes on along the minus strand of CAYSMU010000047.1, from coordinate 3,592 downwards.
GACGCGTTCCGACTGACCTTGGCTATCGCTTTTACGTTGACAATCTGCTGGGCGTCCTGAGTATCTCGAACGACGACCTTCGCCTGATAGGCGATGAATACGGACTCAATTCTCAGGAAACACCCGACCGGCTGATGGAGCGTACCTCTCACCTGCTTTCTGCTCTTTCTAATAATGTAGGCATCGTGGTATCGCCGAGTCTGGCGAGTGATCGCCTGCAGCATATCGAGTTTGTCAATCTATCCGACAACCGGATCCTCGTCGTACTCGTCTCGGCACCGAATATTGTGCATAACAAGATCATTCGGCTCAACGTTGCGTTCACAAAAGAGGAACTGGAACAAACCGCGAACTATCTGAACGCGGAGTTTGTCGGAAAGAGCCTGGCCGAGATCCGTGCTGAGATCATGAAGTTGATGCACGAGGAAAAGGCCCTGTTTGACAAATTGCTTCAGACGGCGGTGATCCTTTGCTCGCAGAGTATCGAGGGCGAGGACGCTTCCGGTGAAGTATTCGTGGACGGCACGTCAAATATTTTGACGAAACGCGATTTTGCCGACCTCGAACGCCTTCGTGAACTCCTTCACACGATCGGCGAAAAGTCGCGTCTGATGCAGATCCTGACCGAATGCATCGAGCGCGACGCCGCAGCCAACGGCGACGTTCAAGTTGTCATCGGCAGCGAAAATCGCAGCCCGAGCCTGCAAAACTGCACGCTGATATCGGCCCCGTACCGCGTCGGCAACAGTTCGGCGATAGGCACCCTGAGCGTATTGGGCCCGACGCGTATCGAATACGCAAGGATGATCTCGATCGTCTCGTACGTAGCCCGCACGCTTGAAAGACTTATGTCAGCGGATATTTCAAAAAACTAGACCTCTCGCATTTCGCGACTCCCCCGCCAACAAATGAACCACCAGGACCAGATCCCAAAACCCGCAGAATCGCTCGACGAGGCCGATGTGGACACCATGTCGTCAGTCGATGATTTCATCAAGGAACTCGAAGCGAAAGAAAAGGACCTTCATATAACGGCGGACCTTACGATCGAGATCGAGGATTCCGAATTTGAGGCCGGTTCGCTGCCCGATTTTGTTCAGGAGGAGATCGCATCATCTCCGTCTCCTGCCTCAGATCAGGCCGTCCCGGCTGTAGCCGTCGGTGCCAAAACCCGGATCTACGAACTCGAGCAGGAGATCGTCCAGCTCAACGAACGGATCGCGGGGCTTCGCGCGGACCGCAACGAGATACAGGAGAAAAGCGACCGCCGGCTCAAGGACTTTGAGAACTATAAGTACCGGATGGATCGCGAACGCCGCGGTTCGTTCATCGACCAGATCAGCAACCTCGCGTCGCAGATGCTGCCGGTACTCGACAATCTTGACCGGGCACTCGATGCCGCGGACAAGCTGCCGGGAAAAAAGAGTGATGATTTCCAACAGTTCTATGACGGCATCGTGCTGGTAAATCACCAGGTCAATGAGGTATTTGCCGGTATGGGCGTTCAGCCGATCTCAACGGTCGGCGAAACATTTGACCCAAACTTTCACGAGGCTGTCGCTATCGAAAGCTCGACCGAAGCCCCGCCGAATACGATCACCGAGGAAATGCTTCGCGGCTACCGTATCGGCAACCGCGTCATCCGCCACTCGATGGTCAAGGTCACCGCCGCCCCGGTCGTGAAACGCGAACCGGCGCCGGAACCGGTCGATCTCGAACCTGAGGAAAATCCGTCTCAGGAATCCCTTCCCGCCGCAGGCGAGCCCTCCCCCGAAGCCTAAAAACGCACCCACCTATAAATCTCCGCAAAGGAAAACAACACTATGGGCAAAGTAATAGGAATAGATCTGGGAACCACGAACTGCTGCGTCGCCGTTTTAGAAGGCGGCACGGTCCAGATCATCTCGAATAAGGAAGGCGGCCGCACGACGCCTTCGGTCGTCGGTTTTACGGATAAGGACGAGCGGCTGGTCGGCCAGATCGCCAAACGTCAGGCCGTCACCAATGCGGTAAACACGCTATATGCCGTAAAGCGCCTGATCGGCCGAAAATACGAGGCTCCCGAGGTCGAAAAGATGCGCGACCACGTGCCGTTCGAGATCGTCAAAGCCCCCAACGGAGACGCTCACATCCGTGTTCTGGATCGCATTTACAGCCCGCCCGAGATCTCCGCTATCGTACTGCAAAGATTGAAGTTAGCCGCTGAGGAATTCCTCGGTGACAAGATAACCGAGGCAATCATCACCGTCCCCGCATATTTTGACGATATGCAGCGTCAGGCAACGCGCGACGCGGGAAAGATCGCAGGCCTCGAGGTCGAGCGGATCATCAACGAACCGACGGCCGCTGCACTCGCATATGGATTTGGTAAGAGCAAAACCGAGAAGGTCGCGGTTTACGACCTCGGCGGCGGTACGTTCGATATCTCGATCCTCGAGATCAATGACGGCGTTTTCGAGGTACTCTCCACGTCGGGAAACACATTCCTCGGCGGCGAAGACTTTGACCAGCGGATCATCGAGTGGATGGTCGAAAGTTTCAAATCCGAACACAACATCGATCTTAAGGGCGATCGGCTCGCCCTGCAGCGCCTGAAAGAAGCCGCCGAACGCGCAAAATGCGAGCTGTCGAGCGTTGAGGAAACCAATATCAGCCTTCCCTTCATCGCCGCGGACCCGTCCGGGCCGAAGCACATCAATTTGACGCTGTCGCGTGAAAAGTTTGAAGAATTGGTGCAGGACCTCGTCGAATCGTCGGTCGAACCGTGCCAGAAAGCCCTCTGGGACGCAAAGCTCCAGCCGAGCGATATCGACAAGGTCATACTCGTCGGCGGTCAGACCCGTTCGCCGATCATCACGCGGACCGTCACAGAGGTATTCGGCAAGGAGCCGTCGGCCGAGATCAATCCGGACGAGGTCGTTGCCATGGGTGCCGCGATCCAGGGCGGCGTACTGACCGGCGACGTCAAGGACATCGTCCTGCTCGACGTTCTGCCGCTCAGCCTCGGCCTTGAGACGCGCGGCGGATTGTTCGTCAAGTTAATTTCACGAAACTCGACGATCCCGCTCAAGAACACGATGACCTTTACGACGGTCGTCGACAACCAGCAGTCGGTCGAGATCCACATTTTGCAGGGTGAACGCGAGATCGCGAGCGCAAACCGCAGTCTCGCAAAATTTGAACTCGTCGGCATACCGCCGGCGCCTCGTGGCGTGCCCCAGGTCGATGTTTCCTTTGAGATCGACGCAAACGGCATCGTCAGCGTCTCGGCAAAGGATAAGATGACTGGCCTCGAGCAGGCACTGCAGATCACGCCTTCGTCCGGGCTCTCGCCCGACGAAATCGAGCGGTTGATCATCGAGGCCGAAACCTCGATCGAGAAGGACCGCGGCGAGAAAGACCTGATCGTCGAACGAAACAAGCTGGACACCCTTATCCGAAATGCCCGCCGGGCAATGGCCGAGGTCGGAAAATCCTTCGAACTCGACGAGCAGCAAGCGATAAACGGCGTCCTCAACGAGGCCGAAGAAATGCTCTCAACCTCCAGCATCGACGAGATAAAGATCCAACTCGGCAAGGTCGAGAGCGCCGC